>NZ_JAMPMI010000012.1:0-74367 GCF_028478065.1 Providencia sp. PROV255
TTATGTTGCATTATAGATTGATTTTTATAGATATTTTATTTATCCAATTGATTATCATTGATAATTGATTAATTTTTTTGTTATATATTATATTGCTGTATTTTACAGCGGAAATTAAAAGTTTTTAACTTAC
Organism: Providencia sp. PROV255; assembly: GCF_028478065.1. Lineage (NCBI taxonomy): Bacteria > Pseudomonadati > Pseudomonadota > Gammaproteobacteria > Enterobacterales > Morganellaceae > Providencia > Providencia sp. PROV255. Next base: position 134 of record NZ_JAMPMI010000012.1, read on the forward strand.
AAAAACCAAAAACATGAATTTATCATCTAAATAATTTCACTTACATCCTACCATTTCACAGAGTGGCTTTATTTAGCAATCAAAAATGGACTATTATTGTAAAAAAAATGATTAAAATATGATAACAATTAGTTAACAACGAAAGTGATTTGCTGTCACTCTTAATTGGAGTAATTAAATCATGATAATTCAAAAAAAAAAAGAATAAATAAAATTATTAACTAATTTTATTTTTAAAGGCTGTGAAATAAATTAGTTGAGTATGTTGTTTGTGGCTTTCAAAATAATTATTGCCCTTAATATGCACAAGAATACCTCAGTTTTATCAAATCAATTGCCTAAATAACTGAGGTATTCTTGGTGTTTAGTTCATATTATTATGTTTAGTGCTAGCCTTATGTTGATACAAGTCATTAAATTGCTTATTGATTCAACCAAATACCACTAAACCTTTTTTCATTACTCGCAGTATAAATTACAGTATGAGCGATATTTCGATGCCCTAAATAATCTTGAATTAATCGTGTATCCCGGCCCAAATCAGCTAATGCATAGCCGCATGCATGCCTTAGCATATGAGGATGAAGCTTTACAGGAAGCCCAGCTATTTTTCCATACTGCTCAAATAAACGATAAATTTGATAACGAGAAATTTGGCTTCCCTTTTGTGAAATAAATAAACAATCTGATCCCGCTGTTTTCCAAGAATCTCTTTCAGCTAGCCATTTTTCAATCGCATTAAACTCTTCGGGAATTATAGGCTGTACGGTAGACAGCCCTCCTTTTAGTCTCCTAATAAATATCACTTTCTGCACTAAATCAATATCAGCCATTGTGATATGAGTGAGCTCGCTAACTCTTAACCCATGCAAAAAGCTCATTAATAACAAGCAATAATCGCGATTAGGATAGCGACCTTGCTTTGTAGCATCCAATAAAGAATTCACCTCTGTACGTGTAATAAATTTACGTTTAGTCATTATGATCTCATCTATACCTCGTTATATTTTGCTATATACCAACGATAAATTAACTAAAAATAATAATTTTTCAGAAAATTAAATATAATATGTCAGAAAGGTCAGTGATGATACCGAAATGCAAGCACTTAATCATGATATCACTAAGGCATAAAAAAACAGAATTGTGAGTGGTTGAGTGATAAGTTGATTTATAAGGTAATTATGTTGTTTTCATTGCATGAATGATGAGCGATAAAGGCGTCCTCACATGGGGTGTTAGTCTATATCCCTTTTCACCCTCTAATACGAAATAGTGTATACTTGCCGACAAGAAATTTATTCACGGTTAATTAAATAATGAAAGAAATTGAAAAAACACAAATTAAGCTTCTTAGCGACCGCTTAGACCTTATTCGTCACCAGATGGCAAGTATGCAACTGACGAGCGATGCAGAAAAATACGCAGAACTCGAAAAAGAAAAAGTGACGTTGGAAACTGAAGTTACTCGCCTGAAAGCAGTGCGTAACCAAAAGCTCAGCAAAGAAGCACAGAAGTTAGTCGATATGCCATTCAAACGCCCAATCACTAAGAAAGAACAAGCCGATCTTGGCAAGCTGAAGAAGTCCGTGCGAGGTTTGATAATTGTCCATCCAATGACGGCATTAGGCCGCGAAATGGAACTGGATGTTATGACTGGTTTCTCTAAGGCTGATTTTTAGTTAGGGAATCAACCTAACTAAAACCTGTAATGACTCACTAATACTAAAAGGTTCTTAGTACACTTTTCGTGGTTATGAACCGTTAGTGAGTATGAGTTCCCTCTTGTTTACTACGACCACCTCAGGTACTAAGCTAATTTTAGCAATTTAACTAAAAATAGTGATTCTACTATTTTTCTACTTTCCTATTTTCAGTAAATCTTTCAGCGCCGCGATATTCGCTCTCGCTCCTTCCGCTTCTTTTAACCGACGACGTTTTTGAGCAAAAATATCAAATTGAAGTGGCTTAATAAATTTGGCCACCTGAATAGAGGTGATATGCTCACCTCATAACAATAAAGATGCCTTAATGAAAAAACGCAATTTCAGTGCAGAATTTAAACACGAATCCGCCCAGCTGGTTGTGGATCAGAACTATACGATTGCTGATGCAGCTAAAGCGATGAATATTGGTCTTCCCACCATGACTCGATGGGTAAAACAGTTACGAGACGAGCGGGCGGGAAAAACGCCAAAGGCACCCCCATCACGCCCGAGCAAATTGAAATACGTGAATTAAAGAAAAAACTTCAACGTATTGAAATGGAAAACGAAATATTAAAAAAGGCTACCGCGCTCTTGATGTCAGACTCCCTGAACAATTTACGTTAATTGGGAAGCTCAGGAGCCCCACCACCTTAGTCATGGCTCAGCAGGCGCAAGGAGTATCGCTATAATGGCAACATACAGAGGCTTGCCGGTAGGCTCATGAAAAAACTCGGACTTGTAAGCTGTCAGCAACCGAGGCACCGCTATAAACGCAGTAGACAAGAACATATTGTTATACCGAATCATCTTGAACGTCAGTTTGCGGTCGCTGAGCCCAATCAGGTGTGGTATGGCGACGTGACTTATATCTGGACAGGAAAACGTTGGGCATATCTCGCTGTTGTACTCGACTTGTTCGCTCGAAAACCCATTGGATGGGCTATTTCGTTTTTGCCTAATAGTCGGTTGACAATCAAAGCACTGGAAATGGCTTGGGAAAGACGAGGATATCCAACGAATGTCATGTTCCACAGCGATCAGGGTAGCCACTATACCAGTAGACAGTTCCGGCAGTTACTATGGCGTTATCGGATAACACAGAGTATGAGCCGACGCAGAAACTGTTGGGATAACAGCCCGATGGAGCGGTTTTTCAGAAGCCTAAAAACGAGTGGGTACCGGTAACAGGCTACATAAGCTTTAGTGATGCAGTTCATAGCATAACGGATTATATTGTCGGATATTACAGCACACTCAGACCTCACGAATATAACGGCGGGTTACCCCCAAACGAATCTGAAAAAAGATATTGGGAAAATTCTAAAGCGGTGGCCAGTTTTGCGTCTCAATTACCAATGAAAATTACTTCCGGTACACAACAGAGTTCAGGGACTGTGTATCGTACCGTTAACATCACAAGCACGGTGGATAAACTCACGATTAATACTGTGCAAGTCAATCGGGGACAATGCTGAGATAGTGTTGGTAACCCCGTTCGTCCTTACGCATTGCCATTTGGTAAAACACAAACATACCGTTATATGATTTATAACGGTATGAGTAGGACGAATTACAATTGTGACATTATCGAGATTGTCATTAAAACCAATCAAGGCGATTGGACCGTTAAACCTTGATTTCTTAATCGGTTATAACGTCATTTTATTTTCTTCATAACGCGTTACGAGCTATTAGTCAATCACTTCAAAAACACTTACCACCGCTATCGATGCTTTTTATTGCGTCGTTAGCGACCTCATCATCAGAACGATCCATTTTATTTTTATCCGTTTTTGAACACACCCATTGCGGGTCATCCTCACTGTCTTTGAATGTTTTTACGTCGAAATAATAGTTCTAACTCAACGTTATCATTCAGTTCGTAAAAAAAGATCACGAGATGTTACTTAATTAAGGTGTGCGCTGTACGAGTTGAATTTACTGAGTGTCGTGAATAAGGGTAAGTCGTACGCAGATAAATAACCAGCTCTTCTATGTATTTTGCAACGCGTCTTGTTGAATTCTCAAGACAGGGAGTGTGTCCTAAGTCCATTAAATGAGGACTCACTCCCACGGGTTTAAAAGTGAAGTCTAATCATGGCTAAACACACAGATTGAAAAATTGAGAAGATAGCCAAGCGCTAACTATTAAGCCCCATGAAAGTCAGTTAGCAATATACACGTTAGCGTAAATGGCTCGACTAAAATACATTCATTACTTAATCCCAATTAATATTAATTGTGGCTTGTGCATTACCACGGCCGAGTAAACTAGCCCCATTGGAACACAGTGACCAGGTCATCGGCACTTTAGTTATACCGTTTTGTACGCCTTTAATCGTCTTCGTGCCACTCGTTCCATTAAAACCAACCTCATTGACGGTATCTGGAGCACAAGAACCACTGGCATTAATGTATCGACCTCTGATATACCCCATCACTTGACTATCACTGTTTGTCACACTTAAACGCCCCCAATAATTGCCTTCAGGAAATTGGCCAGAAAAAGCAAGGGTCATATCAGCGACCGCATCAACCGTATCTGAGGCACAATTAATTTCTAAATCTTTAGACTGTGTAGCCAAGAGTTGATCTGCTGACTTCCCAGTAATATTAACGGTTCCAAAATCAATTGAGGTTGGTGAGACGATTTGACACGCCAAAGGTCGCCTCACCGTAATTGAACTCCCTTGTAAAGTAGATGCGGTGTATTGAACGGTACCACTATCATTTATTAATCCTTGCCCTATAAATAGCTTTGGTATTGTGTACGTTCCCGCTGCGGCGGTCGATGAAGCGTAAACGCCCCAGCTGACTGAGCCCGTCGAGGTCCCCGAACCGCCTTCGATTCGAACCCACCGGTATGGCTCACCAATGTCTTGTAAAATACTGCACCAAAGAGTAGGATTGGACTTTGTCCCAACATTATTTCTCAGTCCTTTACCGTTGGTACTCACACTCGAGTTGTATTTTTTGATATCAGTCTCATTGCCAGTAACACTGTTCGCAAAGCCGCCGGAAGCCGTGACATTTAAATTCATCGGCACTAAAATAACCCCTTCAGCTATTTTTATACCATAGTACCCATCGAGTGACACAACAGGATAAATAGAATAGGTATCAGTACTCCACTTATTTACGGTACCAGAGCACAAACCTGTTGAATCGACTGATCCAGTAAACCCCACCATATTTGGACCAGCGCTTTCATATTTAGCAAAATTTTTTGCTGGTATAGATGTCGTCCAAGTATCGCCCACGTCTAATGGCTGAAAAGCCCCCGCCTTGACGGTGTAGGTTGCTGCCGAACTCACAGAAATATGCAAGCAAGATGTTAAAAACAATACGTGACAGAAAAAAGAAAAGAAAAAATTACGTGCACTTTTCATCGGATATACTCTTATAAAAACAATAATATTTAGGGCGATGACTGATAAAAGCCGCTCACACTCAATGGGCAGATTTATCTTATTCACAACGGTAAGTTGCTTTACGTATCGGGTTGTCTGGCGTTATCTTTAATGAACCCAATTCGAACCTTACGCGGCATTGACGATCGGGTTCATTCCCCCACTTGACAAGGAGTTCACCTTTTTCAGGTAACCCCGCTAAATAAACCTGTCCACCGTCACTCACAATGCCATTAATCGCCGTCTCTTCTGACGGATTATCAGTAATAAGGGTGGCAATCGCCCCAAAAGGCAGCGGTTGGTGATCCGATTGTTGAAGATTCATCAAGACTTGATAGCCTGCGTGGGTAGCAATGTCGACTTTGATGACCGCGCCTTTGGTCGGATAAACGTTAGCATTAGAATAGGTGACATCCACATCGTCTGGGAGCGTTGTCGGATCAATGCCGACACTATTTTGCATGTAGTTTGATAAATACGGAACCACGGCATAACCTTGCCAATCGACCTTATCATAACCGTTCATTAAGCGAGTTCCTGAAGCCTCGGGGGCATAGATCAGCGCGACGGAATCACCGAGCGAGCTCGAAAAGGTGATACCGCCGGAATGCGCTAATAGACCGCCACTCGCATTCATATTGACTGCTCGCGTCTCATTACTATAGCTATACCCACCGCTCAGCGAGCCTTTGCTCCCTTGATACCCGATGTTGGCATTACTCACCGCGGTTTGATTTTGATTTCCCCAACTCTGAGCGAAGCTATATGACATTGCACTGTCCAATGTATTCCCACTGATCCCCATTTGATTAGTGGTCCGGCCTTGGTTATCATGGGTTGTGGTGGCCGTCGCATAAAGCGACGCTAACCCGTCATCATGCCCAAAAATCCGAAAAGGAATACTGATATTCAGGCTAACCTGGCGATTTTCGGGCCAACGCCCCCGCGTATCTTTTATTCTATCGATGTTATAATTAAGGCCAAAACTGATCCCCTTTGCTGTGCCACTATAGCCAAAAGACAACCCAGTTAACGTTTTGCTATTTCCCCAATAATCATCCCGATTAGCACGAAAACGCAATGTTCCATATTCGCCTAGTTGCTGGCTCAGTTGGGTTTGAAAGCTGCTACGCCGGCGTTGTAATGTCCAAGGATTAAGCCCTGAATCGAGACTATAACCTTGACTATTAAATTCACTAAAATTATAAAAGTGTTCCGTAGAATAACGTAACGCCGTCAAGTCGACCGAAGTACCGGTGGCCATCAAACTTTTAGAATACCGTAAACGGTAGGATTGCCCTGTCCTTTGGCGAGTCTCATCGGCGTTGACAGATAACCTTGCAATAGAATGGGTCATGTCTGCAGAGATTGCGCCAAAGGTACCAAGAGACACGCCCGCTCCCCCGTTAACGGCTTGATAATCGGGAGCGAGTAATGCACCACCAAATCCAGTGATCCCATTTTTCAACCCGTACATCAACGTGCCTAATATAAAATTAGAGTGACGAGATCCTTGTGTTAATGCCCCGTTATAACGTCCCGCCGTTAACTCATATTTCCATCCGCCAGGGCGTAACATGGAGGGTAATGCGGTATACGGCACAGTAAAACGTCGCTCTGTGCCGTTAGACTCTGTCACTAAAACATCATAGTCACCAGATAACCCTGCTTGCTGAATGTCATTGATATAGAAAGGGCCCGGGGCGACATAGGTTTCATAAATAACATTACCATTTTGTCGTATCGTGACTCGCGCATTCGTATTGGCAATACCGCTAATGCTAGGGGCATATCCCCGTAATTGACTGGGTAACATTTGTTCGTCTGACTGTAATGTGATGCCCTTAAATTGAACACTATCAAACACTACCCCCCCAGTACTCGCTTCGCCCATCAATAAAGTAGAACGTAATCGACGAATATCTCTAAATAAATAGGTATCCGAAAAGCGCGTCTGTTGTTCAACACGGTTAGCGTTATTATCTGTCCCGTTATTTTTTGTTCGAGTATACGTCGCAGTACTGCGTAAACGCCAAGACGCTAGGTTTATCCCCCCTCGAACAGACGCAAATATGTTATCTGACTGCGTGGTGCTGCCGTTTGATGGCGAATTTCGATTTCGACCTGCACTGATGTTATAGTTTAATAATAATGCGGGGATACCATTATCCCATAAGGTTGGATTATCGCCTCTTATATACTCGGGATCCATGGCGACTTGAGGGACACTAATATCAAGGCGTAAACGCGCCAAATCTAAGGTTGACGTGGCATAAGGGATATACGCCGATACGTTATTTAATGGGGTATCTTGGGATAATGACTTAAGCTCGGGCAGATTGGCAACATTAACGCCCCATGCCTTGAGTAATTTAGGGGTTAACAAAGGTGAAATTCTGTCTTGGCTATTACGTTCAAAGGTGAGATCAAATTGCCCCATATCTTGGTTATTAACGAACACCGAGACCGTATAATTCCCTTCAGCAATGCTGCCCTCTTTCTCAAAAACGGACAAATCGACAGCGTCATGCTCACCACTGATACTCAAAAAGCTGGGGTCAAAATAGTCGTCAGCGAAAACCCAAGACGAGACGCCCAGCGTAGCCCCCGAACTTAACGTACAAAAATAGAAAAAAAGTGGTAATCTCGGCATCCTCGTTACCATCATAAGGTCTCTTCGCTTTATCCCTTGCATACATCAATTCTCATCATCAAAACAGAAATACGGGAAATGAACCGCCAATATCCCGATAGAAACCATCAGGGGTCACCGTGCCTTTAAGGACAGCGGCTGCTTATATTCCTGGCTCTTCACGCCTTCATCGGTAATCATTCGCCAAGTCACCACGCCCATTTTCCCTGTCGTGATTGACGTCTCATAATCTCGAGAAGAGAAAGGCGCCAGCATATTAGCGGTTGTGAGCAAAACCGGTATGCCATCAATATCCACATCACTGACCGTAATGTAATACGGTGTCGGGTTGTCGATACGAAGTACGCTGTGCTCAAAAGAAAATTGCAGTCCCTTTGCTTGGGCGTCTATATCCATATTCAATAGATGGTCGGGGCGATAAAATAATTTAAGATTATTTTGCAGCGCTAAAATAACTTGAGCACTCCCGCTGTCCATTTTTCCTGCTCTACTTGGCGATTGGCTTGGAATGGCTTTTAATGCCAACATAAAAACAGACTCCTTATCTGAGGATAAGTGACTATCAATCAGCCGAATTCGTAGCGTCATTTGCTCTTTGGGATTAACTCTCACCAGTGGCGGAAGAACAATAAAAGGAGAAGAAACCGCTGATTTTTCTGTCATCTGGTGCGCCTTGTCTAAGGATCCATCCCCCCCATTCGACCAAGGTAGTACTCGAGACTGCAAGAGATACACGTTTGACGTGTTATTCGTAACAGTAAAAGAGATCCCTTTTTTTGCATTGCCCGTGTAAATCACCCGCGTACTTTGTAATGCAATACCAGCTTGATTATCCAATTCGTTAGCCTGGGCCGTCATACCACTCAATAGGCATCCCCATAAAAGACCACACCAGATAATTGTCACACCGCGACATAGGCTCATTGCGTTACTGTATTTGTCCATGTAAACCTCTGACTAAGACCACCAAAATCGTTGATGACTGACCATGAAACCTGTTTAATGATAACTTGGGGGGCGTTATAATATTGCGTTGAGAAGGGGGCCAGCATGGCACCTTGTTCTCGAATACTTATCGGTTGGTCATTAACGAAAAGTTCCGCTAACGTCAGGTAATACGGTGTCGGATTTGTAATCTGTAATTGATTTTTACCTTGCTTAACGGTTAATTTTTCTGGCGCAAGGGAAACTGGCATGTCTAACCCTGTCGGCCGATAAAATAATTTGATCACCGTACGTATACCAAACGATACCTGAGTGGTTGTTATCTCGGGGCTTTCTGCCGATTCAGCGGAGGGTTTTACCGACGGGATCGCCAAAAAACTCAAATAAAAAAGAGATTCGCGATCTTTTGCTAAGGTTGACGTATCATTGCGGTTAATTAGCACCGCATTATTACTGTTTTTTTCAAGACGAAATAACGGGGGCGTGACCATAAAAGGGAGACGGTCTGTTGATCTCGCGAGCCCATCGGGGGTCGATAGAACACGACTATCGATAAGGTAAACTTGATCACTTTGGTTATTAATAAGCACTTTCTTGCTTTTAGCGTTTTGTTCAAACACGACGCGGGTTTGGCTCAGGCTTATTCCGCCCTCCGCTAACCCCACTTTAATACTGGCAAAAAAAAGGGAAATAAAGCCAGCGACGATAGCCACCTTAAGTGTGGAATATTGATTGAGCATATTTATGTCCTTAGTCATAGAGAAATGTGAACGTCACTGTGGCAGAAAATTTACCGCCTTGACGTGCCCCATAGACACAATTACCACAGCGTAATACGGCAAAAATGGGGATCGAGGTATCAATAGTGGCAAGTTGCTTTTCTGTCGACCAATTCTCATTGGCTGAGATGGTACCGTTGTATCCTAAATTGTTGTTTTGTTTAAATGACGTATTGCCGTCTGTTTTTAGGTAGACACCGTACCCATCGGAATCCCCAGAGCCTAATTGATTCGATCGAAATAATGTTGAGCCAAACGCCGTCGTTTTATCCCCCGTCACTTTAATTTTGGGGATAAGCCCCCACCCGCTGCAATTACTCAACATAATATTAAAAGAGGCCGATGTTTTAGGGGTTCCCGCTTCTGTTGCGGCTTCAATCTCGGAAGGTAATAGTGGATTTCCATTGTTAAATTGAATAGTTGGCGGAACACTGATACCACACCCGCCTCCAGCAAATAGGGTTGTAAAATTTAATACACTGCTTGCTGTACCCGCGAATAACGCTGGGGAGGATACGCTGATAGCCCCGCCAAGACAGAAGGCTAAATACATCGAATGTGCTGTTTTCATTTTTTATCGTTATCCTGCCGCTAAATACCCTACTCAAATATCACATTTAACATTAATGAGGCTTGAAAACGCCCAGCGATAATCGTTGACTGAAAAGGCCCAACCATGCCCACCCAGAGGGTTGATTCGCTCTGGTATTGGTTATCCGGCGTTAACGAATTCAGTGAAACGACTGTCGTGGTATTACCGATAGCAACATCCGGGCGGTAAAAATCGGCCAAAGAGATGGGTTTTCCATCGGTAGTTTGACGGACCATAAAACCAATCCCGTTGATTTTCTCATCTAAGAAAATCACCTTATAACTATCGGTAGGATAAGGCGTCACACCTTGCAATGTTAATTTAGGTTGAAGAATTTGAGTTTCATTAACACAGGCTAACCTGACCATTAAAGGCTGGATCTCATAGGTTTGTACGGTCCCTTTTAACTGATTCGCTTGAAGGGGTTTAAATCGCAATAATGTTTGGGGAAGTGTAATCTCACACCCAACACCTTTATTGGCGATCACCGCCTCCATCAAAACACTTGGGTTTGTTGTTGAGGCAAATGCATTGGCGATGAAAATTCCCAGAACAATCGCGCCATATTTCAGAAAAAACAGTCGCATTACTCACCTCATTCATACTGGAAATCAAACGTCACGCTAGCATTCAACTTACCTCCAACGCGATCCGCTGCGGTGCAATTAGCACAAGTCAATGCCGCACTGAGTGGCAATGTTCCATTGATGGTTGCTAAATTGGTATTGACGTTCCAACTTTTAACGGCTGAGATTTGTTTGTTTGTGGCTAAGTTTGAGTTTGCTTGGAATGTCGTATTCCCTGCGGTTGATAATAAAATACCGTATCCCACCGCAGTTGATCCTGAATCTAAAAATAAATCTTGACCGTAAGTGGAGTTGACATTCCCACTCACGATAATTTTGGGGGTGACTTTTATACCTTTACAGTTAGCAAGTATTAAATTGAATGTTTGCTTGGTAACATCGGCTTTTGCTTCAATTTGGCTGGGTAAAATAGCTTGGCCGTTATTAAACGTTATCGTCGGTGTCACTGTAATTTCACAAGCACCTTCGTAAGCTATTTGTGCACTGAAATTTACGGTTGCGGCTGACGCGCTCCCCAAGAAGCTCATCAGATAAGCCCCTGTCCCAAGGCCTGTTCTCACTAATCTATTGAATATTTGCATAAAATTTTTCCACCCCGCCATGATCATTAATTGCTTGCCATGTAATCTTGTTCGCCGTATTCACATTCGGATAAACCACTGACCCAAACGGGGGGATCATGGTATTTTGAGCCTCAAGACTCAGATGGATATTATTTTCCCCCACATGCAAAGACGACAATGTGATAAAGTAAGGGCTTGGATTACTGACTGTTAACGACTGACCTTGTCGTGAAAATTTTAATGACGACATGGCCTGCTGTTGACTGATTTCAAAATTTTTCGGTCGATAAAATAATTTAATAATACTGCCCGTCGAGACAACAACGGCACTCTGTGAGTCTGACTGAGACGGTTCATTCCCAGGGTGCCGAGCAGGCAAAGCCATCACTCGGAGATAAAAGAGTGACTCTTTGTCATGCGGCAATATTTGATCGCCCGTCTTAATAATACGAAGTTGGTTTGTCGCCCCAATTTCTAAACGAAATAATGATGGCGAGACGGAAAAAGGCGTTTGTGTATTGTTCCCCTTAATATCGTCTAAAACCTGTGCTTTAACCAAATAAGGGACGGTTGATTGCTGGCTACTGGTAACCCCAATGGTTTGCCCTTTATCCGTATTAGAAAAAATAAGTCGCGTACTATCCAATGAAATTCCAGTAAAGACACTTGCGCAAAAGAAATAGACACCGACAAAACTGATGTTGATGAAACGAAAAAAAACCATTCGCGTGACCCATTAACGGATTAATAGAACAGATAGAACGGATGTGTTCTATCTGCCTGTTTATTTTTTTGAAAATTAGTTAACGATATAAGCCACTAAAATAGGGGCGGTGTACGCGCCACCTATAGGGGATTCAGTGGTGGATGCCATACCCACTTTAAACGTGTATTGTCCCGTGGTATCTTCTTTACCTAAATTAACAGCGACACCTTGTCCATTTTTAACAATGGTTGAGCCATCACTTTGAGTCACCATAAAACCGACTGTATTGGCATCATTATTAACAAAAATATTTTGGTCATTATTTTTGACGGATGTCATTCCTTGAACAATTAACGTGCCGGTTTCACCCGCCGTACATCCTGTTAAAGAAACGGGCATATCCGTAGAGCCGACTTTTTGGTTAATTTTACCTTTAAAGTCTTCCCCTTTAAAAACTCCCATATTAAGAGTTGACTTACCACCATTGACAATCAGATTACAGGTGCTGTTTGTTATTGCGCCTTGTAATGTCACCTCGGCACTTGTGGCGGCATTCGCAACAACAGCAGAACTCAAACCCAGGGTTAATAACGTTGCTGCGACGATTTTCATATTCATACAATGATTTCCTTTATAGAAAATAAGTTTAAAATTAACGTGTTGCATCCTTGTGCCTTTACCATTTTATTTCGGTTAGGGCTAATGAGTGCTAGCAAATGGGCCTATGCCAACCTTTCGATTTATAGCCCCAAAATCAACCATTCCTGCACTCAGTGAGTGCGGCTCGACTGGATAATTTTGGGGTCACAATTCATCCATACAGAAAACAGTCACATAAGGTGATGCCCTCATTCTCGGTGATGACGCGCCCTTAATCCCCAGGCCGCGTCTCCCTATATCAACATGCCTATACATTTAGTAAGCGGTTAACGAAAGACGCTAGAAACGTCCTTTACCAATTCAGCCTCATTCTGTTGAGACAGCGGAATAATCACATCCTGAATAAAGCACTCCCACGACACCGATAAAATAGACAAAATTTGGTTGAGCTGGTGAAGATTGATGGACGTAACACCACGCTCATAACGTGAAACATGTTGCTGACTAATTTTTAATTGCACCCCAAGTGCTTTCCCTGAAAAACCTCGGTTCACTCGCTTATTACGAATAAATTTACCCGTAGCCACGTTCAGCCGCTTAGGTGAAATACACGGAGAATCAATACATGCACCGGGATCACTGTGCACTAATGCATAGTGTGACGGCGTAGTAATGAAGGTCATAATAATGCTCCTTACACTGTTAGCAAAAAATCACTTAGTATATTGAAAAAAATATGTATCCCCAGAAATCGCGCTAAAATAAAATGCTATAATGTCTTCATTTTCAATAAATATTAATGAGCGGTATTTCACCATTAAATTATAAAAATAAAAAAAAACACTCGCGAGTAAAAATAAAATATAATAAACAATCTCAACCAAGATATTATTTATCAACGAATTTAAAATCAGTGTTAACTGATATTAAAATAACGAGAAATATTAATAAAAAGATAAAAATTAAATGAATAAATAAACCACCTCAAGTGAAATTGACTTATTAGAATATAGAGCCACATCCTAAATGGGTAAAGCTGGTTGTACCTTTGGATAGACTGATAATGATAGTTAGTAGCTATTAATCATATAGTGATTGATCGTCACAACAGATCATAATGGGGCGGCAAATATTAACAATCTTTATAACACATTGTTATATAGTGGTATTTAGGTTTATCCTTTATAGGTGTATTTCATCATTGCCAATCTCAAATTTAATTTAGGGTGGTTATTGTAACGTAATTGACCACTGCGTCAGAAATAATTACTTACATCCTGTAATTAAATGGATGTACTTTATAATATCTTGTAGTCTTATTATTTTAAGATTTTTTCGTTTTAAGAAAAAAAAGAGCGAAAAATGATCAATGATTATTTATTTTTTATTAAGAATAAATAATCATTGCTTCTAAAATAATCGATTTTAACTAGCATAGTTATAAAAATTGATTAATGGGATATGTCACTCTAAATTAATTGCTGAAACACTTGTTATATCGTCATTTATAAATTAGGTATTTTTTATCTGTCATTACTGATTAATCAGATTATTGGCCATGTGTTCAATGTGTTGATGGGAGTATTTTTAAGATAGGCAGAGATTTCTTGCAAATCGATGGATCCGTGCACTGAAGATTTATTTCAAATATAAATATGATTGATGATAAACAGTGCGATCTACATTTTGAATACTTTGGATTTCATGAAATTGGATAAGAGGGGAGTATACGTAGCACAGTGAAGGCCCGTAAAATTATTTTTAAAAATGATACGACGAATACCAGGAGTAAAAAACCTCAGGCTTCTTCTCTCGCCAAACAAACTCAAGACGTCGCTTGTGTGGGCGACTCTGTCTATTGCCCTTCATGTAAAAAAATAGGCACTATCGTTGAAGGGGGATAGCTTAATATTAGCACTCAGAATAAAAAATAAAGTCTAGGTAATAACCACCTTTACGAATATTCGTAAAGGTAGCTAAATGATATTATTTAGTTTGAATTGTGCTCTAACTCATCCATGTAATCTGCATACCACTGCATCATTTCCCTGCGCCCATCTATATACTGAGCAAGGTTAAACACCAATAGAAAGCATTTTTTCTTTGCCTGCAAAGCGATACTTCATTCTCCAATATTTAGAACCATTGCGATTAACTATCAGATATAACCCACCTGAATCAGAAAATTTGTAGGGCTTATCTAGCGGCTTTGCCGTTTTAATTTTTATATCACTCAGAGCCATAACAAAACCTCCGTAAGCCCTGGTTGATGTGGGGTAATTCCAGTTGAACTGAGTTGACTATGATTTGCTTTTATATGTTGAATTTAAAGGGTTTAATTGACTTCAATGGAGGTATGTTGAACTTGAGTGGCGGAAGATCACAGGAGTCGAACCTGCCCGGGACTGCTGGCAGCCCCAACTGGATTTGAAATCCAGCCGCCTCACCGGAGACGACGATCTTCCTCTATAGATTGGAAAGTGATTATAGACTGAATTCATTATTTTCCAAAGCATTGAAACTACAACTATTGCCTTTATTGATAAAAGCCAACAAAAAACCCATTTATTGATAAGTGTTAATAAGAAAAAACGTTAGATTGATATTGAGGTTTGTACATCTGCCCCCATATACTTTCTTATATTCGCTATGGCGTACTGGTTATATGATCCATAACATTAACCCTATTTGGGTATAAGTTCGCCATTTAACTTTTATTGTCAATACAGTAAGCCTTGGCCTACGAGCACAAGCCTGCAATCACAGGATGTTTTATGACAAATTCATTATTAGCCGATTCCGCACTACCCCGCTTTTCTACTATAGAGCCTGCGGATGTTTTCCCCGCAGTCCAACATGTACTCAATGAATATCGCCAAACTGTAGAAAACCTGCTGAGTGCAACGGATCAATACACTTGGGACAACCTGTGCCAACCTTTAGAAGAAGCCAGCGATAAGCTTTCTCGTGTTTGGTCGCCAGTTAGTCATTTGCACTCTGTGAAAAACAGCCCAGAACTGCGCGAAGAGTATGAAAAATGCTTGCCGTTATTGTCTGAATTCAGTACTTGGATGGGGCAACATGAGCCTTTATATCAAGCATATAAGTCATTAAAAGAAGGGGCTGAATTTAATTCCCTTAGCCAAGCTCAACGTAAATCCATCGAAAATACCTTACGTGATTTTGAATTATCCGGCATTGGCTTACCCGCTGAAAAACAGCAACGTTACGGTGAAATCGTCGCACGTTTGTCGGAAATAGCGTCTAAATTTAGCAATAACGTTCTTGATGCTACCATGGGTTGGAGTAAGCTCATTAAAGACGAAAATGAATTAGCGGGTATGCCAGAAAGTGCAATTGCTGCAGCAAAAGCCATGGCTGAATCAAAAGGTGAAGAAGGCTACTTACTCACTCTTGATATGCCAAGCTATTTACCTGTTATGACCTATGCTGACAACGCAGAATTACGTCGTGAGATGAGCCATGCATATAGCACCCGTGCGTCTGACCAAGGCCCAAATGCAGGTAAATGGGATAACAGCGAATTAATTGATGAACTGATGGCTTTACGCCACGAACTAGCGCAATTATTAGGTTTTAAAAACTACGCAGAAAAATCCCTAGCGACCAAAATGGCCGAATCGCCAGAGCAAGTGCTGAATTTCCTCAATGATTTAGCCGACCGAGCTCATCAGCAAGGGGAAAATGAACTGGCTGAACTGACCGCTTTTGCTAAAGAGCATTATGGTGTCGATACGCTTGAATCATGGGATTTAGCCTATTACAGCGAAAAACAAAAACAGCATAAATTCTCATTAAATGATGAGCAGTTACGCCCTTATTTCCCTGAACAGCGCGTCCTGAATGGGTTATTCGAGGTTGTTCATCGTATCTATGGTTTAACCGCTAAAGAGCGCAATGACGTCGAAACATGGCATAAAGATGTACGTTTCTTCGAACTCTATGACGATACCAACACTCTGCGCGGTAGTTTCTACCTTGACCTCTACGCCCGCGAACATAAACGTGGTGGGGCTTGGATGGACGATTGTGTGGGTCGTATGGTGCATAAAGATGGCTCACTACAAAACCCTGTCGCTTACTTAACTTGTAACTTCAATAAGCCACTCGGTGATAAACCCGCCCTGTTTACCCATAATGAGGTCACTACCTTATTCCACGAATTTGGTCATGGTTTACATCATATGTTAACGCAAATTGATGTTGCAGATGTTGCAGGGATTAACGGTGTGCCATGGGATGCCGTCGAACTACCAAGCCAATTTATGGAAAACTGGTGCTGGGAGCCCGAAGCCCTCGAATTTATTTCTGGCCATTATGAAACAGGCGAACCATTACCAACAGAAATGCTCAATAGCATGTTAGCGGCGAAGAATTACCAGTCAGCTATGTTTGTTCTGCGTCAGTTGGAATTTGGTCTATTTGACTTCACCTTACACGCTGAATATGACCCAGCAAAAGGGGCGCAAGTCATGCCAACGTTATATGCAATTAAAGATAAAGTCGCAGTGGCTCCTTCACCAAAATGGTCGCGCTTCCCACATGCCTTTAGCCATATCTTTGCGGGGGGATACGCCGCAGGTTATTACAGCTACTTGTGGGCAGATGTACTCGCGGCAGATGCATACTCACGCTTCAGTGAAGAAGGTATCTTTAATCGTCAAACGGGTCAGTCCTTCCTCGACAATATCCTAAGTCGTGGGGGTTCTGAAGAGCCAATGGCACTGTTTGAACGCTTCCGTGGCCGCAAACCAGAACTCGATGCGATGTTAAAGAGCTATGGTATCCATGGCTAATGACATTGCGATCCAGTTGATCTGTGAAGAGGGTGCCGATCCCGGCACGCTCTCTCAACTTTCTGAAAAATGGCAGCTTTCTCATACCCCTGATGCCGTTATGGCTGTCGTGCTTACGCCTGAAAATTTACAACTGCGTAAGCTAGATGAACCTAAATTAGGGGGAATTTTTGTCGACTTCGTCTCTGGGGCTATGGCCCATCGCCGTAAATTTGGAGGGGGTCGTGGTGAAGCGGTCGCCAAAGCTGTGGGAATCAAAAAAGATTATATTCCCGATGTGGTTGATGCCACTGCTGGCCTAGGGCGTGATGCCTTTGTTCTCGCCGCTCTCGGTTGCCATGTCCGCATGTTGGAACGTCACCCTGTGGTTGCTGCCCTATTAGACGATGGCTTACAACGGGGCTATCAAGATGCAGAAATTGGCCCATGGTTACAAGAGCGAATGTCATTGATCCATGCATCCAGTATTACCGCTCTGAGTGAAATAACCCACGCGCCTGATGTTATCTATCTCGACCCGATGTACCCTCATCGGCAAAAAAGTGCTTTAGTGAAGAAGGAAATGCGAGTATTTCAGTCATTGGTGGGAGCAGATGATGATGCAGATTCATTATTAGCCCCTGCGATTGCTTTGGCTAAACGTAGAGTCGTTGTTAAGCGCCCTGACTATGCAGAGCCCCTTGCGGGACAAAAAGCGCCATCAGCGATTACCACTAAAAACCATCGGTTTGATATCTATCCATGCATTAAAAATAACGAATAAACGTAACGGCGAAGGGCGTATGTACAGGTGAATTTATCAGTATGATACAGCCGCCCTTTCGCGTACGTTTTGAGGTCAGAGAATTACAACACACCCTGCCCAAGCATTGCATCAGCGACTTTTACAAAGCCCGCGATATTAGCACCTTGAACATAGTTTGTTTGTTTCTCTTCGCCACCGAATTCCACACAGTGCTGGTGAATATCCAACATGATATGGTGTAGACGAGCGTCAACTTTTTCTGCTTTCCAGCCTAGACGAGCCGCATTTTGAGCCATTTCAAGACCTGACGTTGCCACACCACCTGCATTAGCCGCTTTACCTGGAGCAAACAGCACTCCCGCTTCAAGGAACAGTTCGGTTGCAGGGATCGTCGTTGGCATATTAGCCCCTTCAGCGACCGCTTTAACACCATTTTTGATTAACACTTTTGCTGCATCAACATCCAGCTCATTTTGTGTGGCACATGGCAAAGCAATATCGACAGACACATTCCATGGTTGCTGGCCCGCTAAGTAAGTTAAGCCAAACTCTTTTGCATATTCTTCAATACGACCATAGTTGTTTTTGATTTCTTCCAAACGTGCAAGTTTTTCTGTTGTAAAACCGTCTTCATCAACCACAGTACCACTTGAATCAGAAGCTGTAACCACTTTAGCGCCAAGCTCCATACATTTTTCAATGGTGTACTGTGCAACGTTACCTGAACCGGAAACTGCTACACGCATCCCTTCAAAGCCTAGGCCATGGCGTTTTAGCATTGCATTTGTGAAATAAACCAAACCGTAACCGGTTGCTTCAGGGCGAATTAAACTACCACCAAAAGACAATCCTTTACCGGTGAATACACAAGAAGTGTCATTAGACAGTTTTTTCATCATACCTGTCATAAAGCCCACTTCACGTCCACCCACACCAATATCCCCCGCAGGGACGTCAGTATTAGAACCAATATGGCGATAAAGTTCTGTCATCAATGCTTGGCAAAAACGCATCACTTCGCCATGGCTTTTACCTTTAGGATCAAAGTCAGAGCCACCTTTACCACCACCCATTGGCAATGTGGTCAGGGCATTTTTCAGTGTTTGTTCAAAACCTAAGAATTTCAGAATGGATAAATTCACAGATGGATGAAAACGCATACCACCCTTGAATGGGCCGATTGCAGAGCTAAATTGTACACGCCATGCACGGTTGACTTGAACTTTACCTTGGTCGTCTACCCAACACACTCGAAATTGAATCACACGTTCAGGTTCAACAAAACGCTCAAGTAATGCTTGGTCACGATACTTCGCATTTTGCTCTAAGAACGGCCAAAGGGAAGTGAATACTTCACGTACCGCTTGTAAAAATTCAGGTTGAGAAGGGTCTCTTTTTTGGACAGACTCCAAGAACGAAGATAGTGATTGTGTCATCTATGTCTTCCTTTTTAACATGTAGTTGTTGTGATGTGCCTCACTCTTTCTTATCATTATTTTTAGGAAATGTGAGGTTGATTTGCGTTTGCCTATTGAATATATCATTAGTTTGTATTCTAAATTCAAGGTTTTTTTTCACTCTATAGCAAAATAAATTGCTTGACCTGCCAATAACTACCTCAAAATACATATTTTGAAACAAAAAAAACGCCTGCATAAGCAAGCGTTTTTAGTGAATAATATTTCAAACAGCGTGATATGGATTATTCTTCATCATCATTTAGTGGCACAATCAACATATCCACATGGACTGTATTGATTAGTTGGCGAGCAGACGACATCAGCTTGCTCCAGAAATCTTGGTGGTGCCCACAGACCACTAAATCCATATTGTATTTTTTGATGGCATCGACCAGTACTTGGCCTAGATCACCACTACCGCTGAGTGTTTCTTGAATTTCATAACCTGCACCTGCAGACAAATCTTTCAGAGCATTACGCGTTTCATCAGTAATACGTTGCTGCATGTCACCAAGATTGACATCAATAAGACCGGTATAGAGGTCTGAATAGTTAACATCAACATGGATCATAGATACTTTGGCCCCGTAAGGTTTTGCCATAGAGACAGCCTTATCCAGTAATACTTTACTTTCAGGTGATAAATCTACCGCAACGAGAATATGTTTGTAAGCCATAAGTAAACTCCTTCCGAATGCTGATTATCTGGTGGTTATGCCTTCACCACATCTTTATGAATACTATACCTGCTAATTGTGATTATTAAGTGTTGCTTTGATCACATCTAAGCAGATTAACCTTAAAATCATCACTTCATATAACATTTTATAAAACAATAACATCATTCATTCAATTTTAATATATTGCCCTAAAAAATTCGAGTTATGGAGACTCTTTAGCTTAGTAAAACAACAAAGTTGCCCAGCAAACTGTGATATTAAAGTTCAGTAACTCAGGTTTATTTTCTTCAATATAAACAAAAGGTCATCACAAATTTGCGCTAATTGCACTTTTTTTAAACAATAATTTATCCTACAATAAAATAACTGAGTATAAGTATAATTTTTCTGCTGTATTTCCTTTGCGACAATTGCTGTGAGCTTGAGCTAGGTTCTAAGGAGAGGATTATGTTCAGTATGATTGCATTGTTTTGGGCATTATGCATTTTGTGCATCTTAAATATGATGCGGTACTTTTCTTCCGTTCGTGTTCTATTGTCTATTTTAAGGGATTCAGACCCTCTGCTTTATCAATCCGTTGATGGTAATGGTTTTTTTACTACACACGGCCAGCTAAACAAACAACTCCGGTTAGTTCGATACATAAATAACAAACAATACCTTGAACATTATGACCCTGAAGTTATTTTGCGTTGTGAGCGAATCCGTAAGCAATTCATGATGATAAGCAGGCTCAGCATACTTGTTATCGTGAGTTTAGCGTATTTATTGATAACAGGTTAACTATGATCGTAACTTTCTAATGAAAAAATAGTGATGGCCTTTCGATCATCACTATTTTGTATATGTAGATTACTGTGTTCATGTAACTGTTAAAGGCTCCATACTCATGTATGAAGCCAAAATTAGCGCGACTAGATAAACAACAGCGATAGCCAGTATAAACCGCCGGATAACACAATGGACACCGGTAAAGTTAATAACCATGCTAGCGCAATGCTTTTAATGGTTTTTGTTTGTACACCACCACCATCGACAACCATCGTACCCGCCACTGCAGAAGATAAAACCTGCGTTGTTGAAACTGGCATACCAGTATAACTTGCCACACCGATAGAGACTGCCGCAGTTACCTGAGCAGATACACCTTGCGCATAAGTCATACCTTTCTTACCAATTTTCTCACCAATGGTCACAGCAACACGCTGCCAACCAAACATGGTGCCTAATGATAATGCTAAAGCAACCGCAATAATGATCCACAATGGTGCATATTCAACGGTATACAGCAAATCATTACTGAGTTTTTTCAGTAAGCTGGCATCTTTGGAACTGGTTTCTGGTAATTTTGCAACCGCATTCGCAGTATCAGAGATACACATCAGCAAACGGCGTGCGTGGTTACGTTGGTCTGGCGTCAGCTCTTCATAACTTTGAATGCCATCAAGCATCGTTTGCGCTTGATTTAAAATAGCGCCAGTACGTGTGCTATCACAATGGAATTCACCACCGGGTTCATCACTACTTTCTGCAACGGTCGGGGCATTTTCTATTGCATGGTTTAACGCTGGTTTATGTGTTTCATAGTATTGTTGCAGGTGGACAACCGCATCATGTGTTTTTGCGATGTCATAACCGTTAGAATTCATATTCATAACGAAACCTGCTGGAGCAACACCAATTAGCACCAGCATGATAAGACCGATGCCTTTCTGACCATCGTTCGCACCATGGGAGAAACTCACCCCAACTGCTGACAAAATCAATGCAGTACGGGTCCAGAATGGCGGCTTACGCTTACCATCTTTTTTCTCACGTTCCGCAGGTGTTAAGTGAATACGACGACGTTTCTTTGTGCCACTCCAATAACGGCGCAAAAAGAAAATCATCAAACCGGCAATCACAAAACCGATAGCGGGAGACAAAATTAATGACATGAAAATACTGATCATTTTCGGTATATTCAAGGCATCAACGACAGACGAATCAGTCACAATCGCGTTGGTTAAACCCACCCCGATTATCGCCCCGATAAGTGTGTGTGAACTGGAAGCAGGAATACCTAAGTACCAAGTTCCAAGGTTCCAAATAATTGCAGCCAAGAGCAATGAGAAAACCATTGCAAGGCCGTGAGCTGAGCTCACATTAAGCAAGAGGTCTGTTGGTAAGAGATGGACAATGGCATATGCAACGCTCAACCCTCCCAGCAAGACACCAAAAAAGTTAAAAACCCCTGCCATGACAACTGCGAACTGAGCCCGCATTGCTCTGGTATAAATAACCGTTGCTACCGCGTTAGCGGTGTCATGGAAGCCATTTATAGCCTCATAGATCAGCACAAACAACAGTGCCAGAACTAATAATAGACCTGTATGAAATTCTAAACCTGTAAAAAGATGTAGCATAGACGTTAAGCCATTATATGTTGGACATGAACGCGGCGCATTATCAGTGACAAACGCTGGCGGTGGAAGCAAAATCTAACCTTTTTTTGATTTAACTACCCATCAAAAAAGCACCTCATAGCAATTACCCCATATATTTCAATGAATTGCAGCAATCAAACTTATTCTGAATTTTTGAAACTTTTTAACGATATTTCCAGAAAATAATCGTTGTTTGCTTTTTTTAGACGAATTTCTCTAATTATAATACGTCCTGTATAGTTTTCATCAGTTCTTCCTCAAAGCTTTACATTACAATCTCGATGAGATGACGTAAAATATCCCAGTTATCAATGTAATTATGCTTAAAATCAAACATATATAGAGACACTTATTGTGAAAAATTTCGACGTTATTATTTTAGGTGCTGGCGCAGCAGGTTTATTTTGTGCCTCACACTCTGGCAAACGCGGTTTGAAAACGCTAGTGGTTGATAACGGGAAAAAATTAGGCAGGAAAATATTGATGTCCGGTGGCGGACGCTGCAATTTCACTAATATGTATACAGAGCACAGTAATTACATTTCTACGAACCCGCACTTTTGTAAGTCAGCACTTGCTCGCTATACACAGTGGGATTTTATTGCCTTAGTCGCTAAATATAATATCCCTTATCATGAAAAAACCTTAGGGCAGCTTTTTTGTGATAATAGCGCACAAGATATCGTCGATATGCTGCAAAGTGAGTGTAACCTACCTAATATCACTATTAAGTTACGTAGTGAGGTCACTGCCGTTGACAAAATAGATGATGGTTTTTTAGTCACGATTAACGGCTCTCAAGTAAGTACCCACTCACTTGTCGTTGCAACCGGCGGCTTATCGATGCCTGGTTTAGGTGCAACCCCCTTTGGCTATCGCCTTGCGGAACAGTTTGGGCATACTATTATTCCAACACGAGCAGCACTGGTGCCCTTCACTTTACATAAACCCCTTTTAGAAACATTGCAGGTACTTTCAGGCATCTCTGTCCCTGCAACGGTAACAGCAGCAAATGGCACCGTATTTAAAGAAAATATTTTATTCACCCATCGGGGGCTTTCTGGTCCAGCCATTTTGCAAATATCCAGCTACTGGAACCCTGGTGAGTACGTAAGTATTAACTTACTTCCCGATATTGCCGTAAATGATTTTATCGCTTCAGAGAAACACCAGCACCCAAATCAATCGTTGAAAAATACCTTAGCAAAAATACTACCTAAACGGCTAATTGAGATATTACAAGCTCAAGGGCAAATCCCTGAATGTGCGCTAAAACAGCTTAACCATCCTCAAATTGAAGCGTTGCACACCACATTACACCAATGGCAGGTACAACCTAATGGAACGGAAGGGTACCGCACAGCTGAAGTAACATTAGGTGGCGTTGATACTCACGAAATATCGTCTAAAACCATGCAATCGCTTAAAGTGTCTGGCCTGTACTTTATTGGTGAGGTGATGGATGTAACTGGCTGGCTCGGAGGTTATAATTTTCAATGGGCATGGAGTTCCGCGGCTGCATGTGCGGAAAGCTTGCCTCTCCCTTTCACTGAATAATAGGAAAAAGACTGGAAACATACTCAGTCTTAACTCGACGCTTAACGGAATTGTTCTGTTAGGAGTATCCTCCTGTATTGATGCCCAGAAAATCTTAATCCATTGAAAAATAATGGTTAATATTTAATTTCATATAAATCATATAATTGCAGTTTTAATTATAAGATATATTATTTTGGTTAAAAATAATGCTTTACAAACGATAGTGATAACTATTATCATTATCATCACTTCCTCGATAGGGTTACTTAGTCACCCTTTTGCAGGGGGTACGACATTGCTCACATTGCTTCCAGTGTTTACTTTAGCCAGCCTTGCGCTGGCTATTTTTTTATCCACACCACAATTTTCTGCAATCACCGCGTATCTTATTCAAATTTTTTGAATCCTATGGTTAATGGGAGCTACTTTTCTCTGCGTATAAATTGGTTAAACTGTCATCAACACATTTAGAGCGAGTTCAACCAAGGTTGAAATCCGTACAGGAGAGAACACGATGATTTATTTACGCAAAGCAAACGAACGTGGTCATGCAAACCATGGATGGCTCGACAGTTGGCATACTTTTTCATTCTCTAGCTACTATGATGAGCAATTTATGGGCTTTTCTGCACTGAGAGTGATTAACGAAGACTTTATTGCTGCGGGCCAAGGGTTTGGAACCCACCCCCATAAAGATATGGAAATATTGACCTATGTGCTCAATGGGACTGTCGAACATAAAGACAGCATGGGCAATATGGAGCAAATCCCTGCGGGTGAATTCCAAATTATGAGTGCAGGTACGGGTATTCGTCATTCTGAATACAACCCAAGCAATGAAGAAGAGCTACACCTGTACCAAATTTGGATCATTCCTGAGAGAACGGGTATTGAGCCACGTTATGAGCAAAAACGGTTCGATTCCAAAGATGGCAAGCAATTGGTGCTATCACCGGATGCACGTGATGGCTCATTAAAAGTTTATCAAGATATGGAACTGTGGCGCTGGGCATTACCTGCAAATGAAACACACACTCATGCGGTCGCTGATAAGCGAGTTGTATGGATTCAAGTCGTCAAAGGGAATGTGGAAATCAATGGCCAAAAAGCAACCACCAGCGATGGTTTAGCTATTTGGCAAGAAACAGCACTCACCATCAAAGCAAGTGAAGATAGTGAAATCCTGTTGTTTGACTTACCATCCGCAGAATAATCATTTTCACAACAAAAAAGGCTCTACATTGGTAGAGCCTTTATTATTTATTGATTCACAAAACTAATTACAGTTTTGGCCCGGCTTTCACCAGTGCAGCACCTGCTGGCGTGTCCGTGTACTTATCAAAGTTATTCACGAAACGTTCTGCTAAGTCTTGCGCTTTTTCATCCCACTGCGCTTTGTCTGCATAAGTATTACGTGGGTCAAGGATATTGGTATCCACACCCGGTAATGCTGTTGGGACTTCTAAATCGAACACAGGCAGTTTAATCATGTCCGCTTTTTCGATATCACCACTTAAAATAGCATCGATGATGGCACGAGTATCTTTGATGGAGATACGTTTGCCTGTACCGTTCCAGCCTGTATTCACTAAGTAAGCTTTCGCGCCAGCCGCTTCCATACGTTTAACTAATACTTCAGCGTATTGTGTTGGGTGCAATGATAAGAATGCAGCGCCAAAACATGCAGAGAATGTCGGAGTCGGTTCCGTCACACCACGCTCTGTCCCTGCTAATTTCGCGGTAAAGCCTGATAGGAAGTGGTACTGCGTTTGTTCAGGCGTTAAACGAGAAACAGGTGGCAACACACCAAATGCATCTGCGGTTAAGAAGATAACTTTTGTTGCATGGCCCGCTTTAGAAACAGGTTTTACAATGTTGTCAATGTGGTAGATTGGATAAGAAACACGGGTATTTTCCGTTTTTGAACCATCATTGAAATCAACAGTACCATCTGCCAACACCATCACGTTTTCCAATAACGCATCACGTTTGATAGCGCCATAGATGTCTGGCTCAGCTTCTTTAGATAAGTTGATCGTTTTTGCGTAGCAACCGCCTTCAAAGTTGAATACGCCGTCATCATCCCAACCGTGTTCATCGTCACCAATTAACTTACGTTTTGGATCGGTAGAAAGTGTGGTTTTACCTGTTCCAGATAAACCAAAGAAAATGGCGACATCGCCTTTTTCGCCGACGTTAGCAGAACAGTGCATAGATGCAATGCCTTTTAATGGCAGCAGGTAGTTCATCATAGAGAACATACCTTTCTTCATTTCGCCACCATACCAAGAGCCACCGATCAGTTGCATGCGCTCTGTTAAGTTGAACGCAACAAAGTTTTCTGAATTCAAACCTTGTGCTTCCCAATTCGGGTTAGTACATTTCGCGCCGTTCATGACGATGAAATCAGGTTCGAAGCCCACTAGCTCTTCATCTGATGGGCGAATGAACATGTTTTTAACGAAATGCGCCTGCCATGCAACTTCAGTGATGAAACGTACTTTTAGACGAGTGTCGGCGTTCGCACCACAGAATGCATCAATGATAAACAAACGTTTACCAGACAGTTGTTCAGTCACTAAATGTTTGAGATCCGCCCAAACTTCTTGTGACATCGGTTTGTTGTCGTTTTTACCTTTACCTTGGTCTGCCCACCAAACTGTATCGCGAGTCACGTCATCACGTACAATATATTTATCTTTTGGTGAACGACCAGTAAAGATACCTGTATCAACCGCAACCGCACCTAAAGTGGTTACTGTTCCACGCTCATAACCTTCAAGTCCTGGCTTAGTTTCTTCCGTGAATAATAGCTCGTAACTTGGGTTATAAACCACTTCAGCTACATCATGAATACCGTACTTTTCAAGTTCCTTCAGGGTAATGCTTTTAGCGCTCATTATATTGCTCCTGGTAAACATAATTAATCTGCGGATGATCATAATTCTTTACGACTAATTAACAGCGATTGCTATCAAAGAATTGAAAATGTATAATTTTTTTTAATTCATAATGAGACTTAGAGCACGTAATAATGCTTTAAAATTATAAAAAAAGGGTGCAGAATTGCACCCTTGTCACATAATTAGGTTGCTAAATCGTATCAGTGAAGTTGCTGATTTAGCTCATTATTTAACCCTTGAAGATCGGATTCAATAAATACGTAATGTGAGCCACAAAATTCACACTCCATATCAATTTTTCCATCTTTGTGTAAAATATCGATAACATCTTCCTTCGGTAACGTCGCTAATGTACTTTCGCAACGCTCCCTTGAACAAGTACAACGAAACTCGACAGATTGTGGGTCATATAACGTGACATCTTCTTCATGATAAAGACGATGTAAAACCTCTTTCACATCCAATGTGCTCAGCTCTTGGCCTTTAATTGTGGCTGTCAGTTGCACTAAGTGGTCAAAGAAATCATGGCTTGTTTCATTTGCCGCTGGTAAAACTTGCAACAACATGCCACCTGCACTTGGTTTCCCATCTACTTCACCCACACGAATGAATAAACGAGTTGGCAATTGCTCTGACTGGCGGAAATAGGCATCAATGCTTTCTTCAATAGAATCCCCTTCGATCGCCACAATTCCTTGATAACGTTCACCTTGATTCGGTGTGATGGTAATCACCATAAAACCATTACCAATCATCTGCTTCAGAGTGCTACCAGCCACAACAGGGCCATCTACACGTGCAACACCACGCATCTGTTGTAAATTATTACCGTTGATAACCGCCAGATTAACCGGCCCATCCCCTTGAATTTGGACAGTAATATCACCATCAAACTTCAACGTTGCCGTCAATAAACTGGTAGCAACAAGTAACTCACCTAACAAACCTTTCACCGCTGTTGGGTAGTCATGGTTTTCTAAAATATGTTCAAAGGTTTCATCAACACTGATCATTTCCCCACGAACGGAATGTTGCTCAAATAAAAAACGGTGGAGTAAGTCTTGGTTTGCCATAATATCTCTCTATTGCTCGGTCTGTTACTCAGGCCGTCATCAAGACGACTCATGAGAATTTGTTTGTTTAAACTTTAATAGAGTACGCCGTTCTTTCTTATCTGGACGTCGCTCTGGATGCGGCATCGTAAGTGCATTCATCTTACGCACTTGTGCCATTTTCTCTCGTTGTTCAATACTTTCTACGGTTTCACAGTACAGCAACTGTGCTTCCGGTGCGCCTTTGCGCTGGCTGCTAATTTGCATGATTTCAACCGTCCGTTCATCATTACCTTGCCGAAGCTTAACGATTCCGTGTAGCTCAACAATCTTCCCGGGCTTAGTTCTTTGCCCATTATAATGAACTTTACCGCCTTCAATCATTTCACGGGCGACTGCACGCGTTTTATAAAATCGCGCAGCCCACAGCCATTTATCAAGGCGAACAGATTCTATAGTGGATTGATTCATGGTGCCTCCTCAACATAAGTCTGAATCAAACTAAGAAGAGGCTCCCTCTATTTTCGGGATGATACTATCGACGATAGGAAGGGGGATTAGCCTCAAAGCATTTATCATAATATTCTGTGATATTACGCAAACGCTTCTTATTATTCAAAACACGTAGCACAATCAACGAACCATTTAACAAAGCACACACTAACAAAAACAGGATAAAAATCGCACTACGTATATACTGAGATACCACTTTTGCATTGGGCTCTTCATGCAACACAATTTGCAATGTGCCATTAGCATCTACTGATAAACTCGTAATGACCCCTTCAATATTGAACGGTGTATTGATTAGAAGATTTGATAACCTTTGCAATTCTTGCCAACGCTGTAATGGCGATAACTCATTAAAAGAAGCTCCCGGTATCGAATCGACTAAAGGCTTATTTTCATCACTAATTAATAAAACACCTCCAGGAGGTGGACTATTAATTTTACGCACTTCTCTGTCTATTTCTGTCCTGATAAAATCATATATGGTGTCTTCCACGATGTTTTCCAAGGCCTCTGCGCTACCCGCACGCAATAAAACATGAGCCCCTTTTAATTTTCCTGTGGATGCTTTCTTTACTAATGTAGGCCAATCCTCTGTACTTCCTAAGTTAGTCAGTGCATTTTTTAATTTTAAGCAGTTATCCGAATTATGGCACAGTTGTTCTGTTCCCATAATAATAGCCGAAAAATCAAAGATGATATTCATCCCAGATTTCATAATATCGCGCTGTAACCTTGGATTAACCCCGACTGAGTTTTTGTCTGGATGTAATTGGCTTTTGACAGTATCAAGCAATGATATTGAACGTTCGACAACCTCTGATTGAGGTTCAGTCAGTAAACTAACATCATTCCAATAAATACCAGAGCAATCAAACGGTACAAATTGAGCTTGGTTTTCTTTATTCAAATTCGGTGGGCGGTAACACATCCCTTTACCTTGGGCAACTAATGTATCCCCAACTTTAAGCTGACGAGCAACGAGATCATTAGGGTTTTCAACCGTGATTTTCTCTGTACCACCTAACCAAGCAAAACCCAGTTTTATCGGCAGCCCCATCGGTTGATATGCAAATATCAGAGACATCGTTAATAATGCCCCAACTAACATCAATACATTCTTCTTGAACCGTTTATATGGGTAATAACGTTCTTCTTCATGCAACGAAAGGTATTTACCGTGTCTAACTACCTCACCCGTTGCATAAAAATCAATATTAACGGCTTGGTTTTCTTCGTATTTTAAATAATTTCCCCAATGACTGGGGTAATGCAAATCAATCCCCGCAATAGAGGTATTTGTTGAGTATTTTTTATCAAGCTCTCCATAAAGTTCCCAACGCTTTGGCTGACCATGAATACATTGAATATCTTGGTATTTTCGAGGAAACATCCTAGAGCGAAAAAGAACAAGTAACCCAATGACAAACGTAATCATTGAAATCACTAACCCCGATTCCTGTAATAACGGGATTGAAACGAGGGTTAAATAACCAAATAAAAAACTCAGGCAAATGATCGCAGCGCCAAGCCAGCCCGTAGAATGGTGTAATCTATGCTCTTCTATCGTCTCTTTACGCACTTTTAATCGTTCAATGCTATGTTGGCCACGTTCTTGAATTGCAGCATCAGGCAATATTGAATCGAGTGGCACGCCAGTTTGCCATTCACTACTAAAATCTTTCAATGAGTGACTATTCATTGAAATAATCAATGGTAAATGATCTGTTTCGACTATCTCCATGACATTTTGGCGCTGCAAAAACGGTTCAAGCTGTGAAGGGAGCTGAACTTCAATGGTATCAATAAAATAACGCCAGCTATTTCCCTGCTCTTGGCGCAAATTAAAACGCGTTAATGAATGGCAAATTGTTGCTATTGTTGAATTTTTTTTGATTTGCCATGGATGTTGAGAAGAATTTATTGATACAGCAGAGCAATAATTTAAATACTGAGAGATGGTTTGGTAATCTGAATCAATCATTTTTCTAAATGATGGTGACGCTACAGAGGGTATTTGATAGACGCCAGAACGCCGCCCCCGCCTAAAATATAGGAAGGAAGCCATTATAGTCAGGCTAATAACAATTATAGCCGTTATAATGACATGGTTCAGCATTGTTTCCCCAATGAAAAATGAATAAGAAAAGCATATCAACCATCAGGCTTTCTAAAAATAAGCCAATTCCTATTCTATTTAGGATTTTTATTTTAAATTACAACATCTTGTAAAAAATTTTTTTATTTATTCATCCGTGCTATTTTTGAACGACGATTATACTAACAGCATTTTATCGACTCGATAATATCTATCATTTTATTTTGATATAGGTCATAGTTGTACGGTGATTTCAAAATACGGGCAGTACTAAGTACAACGCGTCTCGTAAATCAATGAAATATGCTTTTAGCAATAGATTTCACTCATCCTGTTCGGAAATCGTTATGACAGAGTTAAAAAAACCAAAAATCTTGAATATTCAAGATGTTGCTCAATCAAAATTATTCAGCATTCAATCAGTTGATCTCGAATTTAGTAATGGCGAAAAACGAGTCTATGAAAGAATGCGGCCCGCAAAACGTGAAGCGGTTCTTATTGTTCCTATCATGGGTGATAACCTCATCCTCATTCGCGAATACGCTGTCGGGATTGAAAGCTATGAATTAGGCTTTCCCAAAGGTGCTATCGACCCCGGCGAAATCGCCATTGAAGCAGCCCAACGTGAACTCAAAGAAGAAATAGGTTATGGCGCTAATCACATTGTTCAGCTCGCCAAACTTACGATGTCACCATCATACTTCTCAAGTAAAATGAACATTCTTATCGCTCAAGACTTATACAGCGAAAAACTCGAAGGAGATGAGCCAGAACCACTACAACAAGAGCTATGGCCAATATCTCGAATGATGGAATTACTGGAACACCCTGATTTCAACGAAGCTCGGAATATTAGCGCACTTTTCTATCTAGAACGTTACTTAAAAAGTAGTAAGTAAAAACACTTATTATTGTATCAGCTGTATGTGATTTCCATAAACAATTATTAATATTGGCACATAATCGCCTGATATATTAAATGTCTCTATAGAAAACACCCCATGTTTTAAATCAACAATGGGGTGCTAATTGAGAGAGTTTAGCCAACAATAATTTTAAAATAGCTCTTGGCTAGCCCCACCTTCCGTAGAAATTGTCGTGCCTACCTCTTGTACTGCATGTTCTTTCGGTTCTGTTCCTTCAATAAAATACTCACGACGGGAAGAACCTAACTTACCTGTCCGGCTATCAATGGATACAGAAATAACCCCTTTAGGTGGCTTCATTGTTTTCACAGGCACTCCATCCAAAATAGACTTCATAAAGTCATCCCACATAGGCTGTGCACTTTTAGCACCCGCTTCACCACGACCTAGTGTGCGCCTATTGTCATCGAAACCTATCCATGCTGAAGCCACAACATCTGGACCATAGCCAGAGAACCAAGCATCCTTCGAACTATTCGTTGTTCCTGTTTTTCCACCAATATCACGCCGGCCACCTAAGTCTCTCGCTGCACGCCAACCTGTACCAGACCAACCAGGCTCGCCATAGATATTAGTCATCATCGCATCCCTAATTAAGAATGCGAGTGGGGTATTAATCACATGAGGTGCATATTGATCACCGGCGTTCCCGTCTAGGTTAGATGCCGTTGTTAATTCCATTGTTGGCTCTTGTATGACGGTATTATCATCCGATTGCGTCACTTCTTCGGTAGATTCATCATCTATACCTTTACTCGCAATAGTGCGTTCAGTATCCCCATAAATCACAGGAATATTCGTACAATCAGGGCATGCTATTTTAGGATTAGCTTCGAAAATAACCTCATCATTATGATTTTCGATCTTCGAAATGTAGTATGGGTCAATCAAATACCCACCATTGACCATGACGGCATATCCACGAACCATTTGCATTGGTGTAAATGATGGCGCACCTAGCGCTAACGCCTCTGTACGGTTAATATTTTCCGCTGGGAAACCAAAGCGAGTCAAATAATCAGCGGCGTAGTCCACACCCATGGCTCTCATTGCGCGAACCATCACAACGTTTTTTGATTGGCCTAAACCTTGACGCAAACGAATAGGCCCATCATATCGAGGTGGTGAATTCTTAGGACGCCAATCAGAACCTGCGCCCGCATCCCAACGGCTAATCGGCACATCATTAAGTAATGATGATAATGTCAGGCCTTTATCCATCGCAGCGGTATACAAGAAAGGTTTAATATTCGAACCAACTTGGCGTAATGATTGAGTAACCCGGTTAAACTCACTCATATTGAAGTCAAACCCACCAACAAGCGCAATAATTGCACCGTCATTCGGATTCAAAGCAACAAAGGCAGCATTTACATCAGGCACTTGCCCTAACCACCAGTTATCTTTAACTTTTCGAACCCAAATTTGCTCACCCACTTGCATCACTGCATTTACGGCTCTTGGCGTGGCGCCTTGCTGAGTATCTGAAATAAATTTACGTGCCCAACGCACCCCGGTCATCGTAATTGGGATTTGCGAGCCATCAGCTAACATCACTTGTGCTTCTGAAGCCGTTGCAGATGTTACGACGGCAGGCATTAATGGCCCATAAACAGGCATTTTCTTCAATTTTTCAACAATCTGCTCTGCTGTCCAAGCCGTTTCATTCTGTTTCCATAAAACCTCGGCAGGACCGCGATAACCATGGCGAGTATCGTAGTCGATCAAATTATTACGAACTGCAGTTGTTGCTGCTTCCTGATCTTTGCGGATCACCGTAGTGTAAACTTTATACCCATCGGTATAGGCATCTTCACCATATTTATCAAACAAGGTTTGACGCGCCATTTCAGCTAAATACGGCGCAGAAAAATCGATTTTCGGCGCATGATATGAAGCAACTATTTTTTCATTTTTTGCTTGTTCATACTGGTCTTGAGTAATGTATTTCTCCTCAAACATACGAGAAAGAACCACATTACGACGACTTACCGCACGGTCATAAGAATACAGCGGGTTAAATGTAGAAGGCGCTTTTGGCAAACCCGCAATCATCGCGATTTCACTAAGCGTCAACTCATCTACTGTCTTACCAAAATAAACGTACGCAGCCGCCCCGACGCCATAAGCACGGTTACCTAAATAAATTTTATTCAGGTACAGCTCCATAATTTCATCTTTAGTAAAAAGCTGCTCAATGCGAATAGCTAAAAAAGCCTCTTTAACTTTACGCATCAAGGTTTTTTCAGGACTTAAGTAAAAGTTTCTCGCGAGCTGCTGAGTAATCGTACTGGCCCCCTGAGAAGCATGACCAGATGATGCCATGACAGTAACAGCACGGAAAATACCAATAGGGTCAATCCCGTGGTGATCATAAAAACGGCTATCTTCAGTTGCAATAAACGCTTTTATCATTAAAGGAGGAATTTCTGCCAGCGGTAAAGGAATACGACGTTTTTCCCCATATTGGGCAATCAATTCGTTATCCGCACTGTATACCTGCATTGGAATTTGCAGACGAATGTCTTTCATTGTTGCGACATCAGGTAACTCACCTTCGACATATTTATACATGCCATAAATCGAGGCGGTTCCCAAAAAAATGCAACAGAAAACAAGAATAAAAAAGTATTTTACGAACTTCACCG
Organism: Providencia sp. PROV255; assembly: GCF_028478065.1. Lineage (NCBI taxonomy): Bacteria > Pseudomonadati > Pseudomonadota > Gammaproteobacteria > Enterobacterales > Morganellaceae > Providencia > Providencia sp. PROV255. The sequence continues at coordinate 34,482 of NZ_JAMPMI010000012.1, forward strand.
GAAAATTCCCATGCTCGGCTAACAAGAGGGTTTAGATATCACTAACACACAGTATAAAGCTTATACAGCACAATAGAAAACGTAATTTATTTGTTAATGATAAGGAAATTAACTATGTATACATCAAAATGGAACATTGGGATCGACCTATATCGAGATAGAATCCAGCTAGTCGCTGCAAAGCGGCGCAGACAATACTGGCATTTATGTGAATGTTGGCAGCAGCAATTACCATTCGAATTAACGGATAATTCTAGCCATCAGCAGTATGAAATTTTACTGGATATTTTATTACAATGGCGTCAGAAATTACCTAAAAAGTGTTCAGTATCCTTCGCATTACCTGCCGTTCGTACAATAAAACAACAAATTTCATTACCCAGTGAAATCAAATTGCCACAACCGGAATTAGGGTGGTACTTACAATCTCAAGCTGAAAAGCGTTTTTCTATGCACGCCCAAGAGCTGGTTATCGACTATCGCGTCATCAAACAACAAGTTTATTTTAATGGGGCTCGCCAGTCAGATATTACCTTTTGGCAAAATCTATTTACAGAAAGCGGGTTTAACCTACTTGCTATTGATGTCGCCCCCATAGCTTTACGTTATGTGGCAAGAAATGCGGGTTTACCCGATGAATGTTGGGTTATTCATTACCGACAAGGTGAATGGCTTTGGTCAGGGCCAACTAGCCAACCAGCGAATTACAACCATTTACAAGATACCGACATACCGACACTTTCCCACTTGCTGCCCTTTCTTGATCGAGATGATACTCCCCCTACTTCGCCTATCTACCTGATTACAGATCATCAACATATTCATCACACCGCTAAGGTTGCTCATCATTGGGAATTACGTCAAGCTTTTCAAAAGCATAATATTAAATTACCGCAATTATTGGGGGATTTTGTGATTGCCGCCGGCCTTGCTTTACGTCATGGAGATATTTAACTGATGGAACTATACCAAGTTAATTTTCTTCCTTGGCGCCAACAGCAAATAAAAAAGAAGATACGAGAGTTTTTACTCTTTTGTTTTGTGGTTTGCTGTTCAGTAATTATAGCTTGTATTTTTTTACTTTTATTTCAACAAATTGAAATAAATGACCTAAAAAACAGAAAGCATAATAGCCAACTGCAATACGAACAGATACAGCAATTAACATTACAAATCACGGCTCAACAAGCACAGAATAACCGTTTGATGAACAAAAAAAGACAGATAGATAGCATCATGGAAAATAATCAATTTTTACTTAGGCTATTACAAAATCTGTCGACTATAACACCGCCCAAAAGTTGGCTCACAAATCTACAGTTAATGGATAACAAAATAGAGATCAAAGCTAACAGTTATGATTTTCAAGATATCAATTCACTCAGCTTACAGCTTAAAAAACACCCTGGTTTGAGCGATATTCAATTGAAAAAAATCAGCCGAATGAATCAATTAAATCGTTTACACCTAACTGCTAAATACCAAGGGGAGTTCGATGAGTGAATCTACACATTCTTTTTGGTATCGCCCTTTTTGGCAACAAACGCTACCGGTTTGCTTCTTCATGGCTCTTTGTATCACTGCTGGGTATTTTTTATACTGGAAAGAAAACCAAAATCAGATCATGGGATTAGCCACTGAGAACCTGAGTTTAACTGAAGCAATTGCAAAAGAAACAAAAACTCTCCGCCACTCACCTTCGTTGCAACAGCTAGAAAAGCAGGCTCAATTGTTAAAACAATCAGTTGATACTAACGAAGCCCCTCTTGAATTACTTACACAGTTAAATACTTTACTTTCCCGTTCTTCAGTCACACTTAATCAATTGCAACCCATAGATATCAATACCTATTTTATGGAGTTCCAAGGCAATTTTGCTGCTATTTATTACGTTATAGAGCAACTTCTTACTCCTCCTCAAACTCAGAGATGGCATTTTCATGACATAAAAATAAATTTAAAACAAGGAGTTATTGTTACCACCATCTCATTTTCTTTTTTCAACAACACTCTTGCTATCAAGGATGATAACCATAATGAATAGCTCACTAACTAACATTCACATGATAATTATTGGAGGACTCCTCTTTTTATCTTCATTTTTAGTCTCTGCCGAAGAAATTAGAGATCCCTTTGCACCACTTACCCCACCTTTAGTAATAGAAAATCAGCCCACTTCGGAGATTACAATAGCGCCGATAGCGCCAAGTAAAACACCACAAGCCGAAAAAATATTTAAATTAGTCTCAATCAATGTTCAAGAGGTTCGTCTCCTATTAGAACACCCTGATACGTCGTTATTATCAAAAAATGCATCTATCCATCACGATATCACGACAAACAGCCTCATTATTAAAGATGATCCAGACCGATTAGCACTGATTGATGAATGGATAAAACATAAAGATATGCCAAATAAACAAGTGCAAATCACCGCACATATCATTAGTAGCAGCCGAACTGCATTACAAGAATTGGGTTTAGAATGGGGAATGATGGCAGGGGGAAACCTGAGCGCTAATCATTTACATCGTTACAACCGTTACTCTTCAATATCCGGGCAATTTTCCTTCAATGTTCTTAGCCTTGGAGAGGGTTTACTTGAAATGAAACTTAAAGCATTAGAAAAAGAAAATTTGCTTTCTATTATTGCGAGTCCTCGTTTAGTTGCTTCACACCAACAACCCGCAAGTATTCAGCAAGGTACAGAGATCCCCTACGTCACCAGTAATGAAAAGAAAACGCACGTACAATTTAAAGATGCTGTACTCGGGATGGATGTCACTCCCGCTATTGTGCGTGATGAAAAAGTTGAGTTAAATCTAAAAATTAGTCATAACTCGCCTGATACTGCACTCACTAGCAGTCAACATCATCACTTGGCCATCAATAAGCAAGAAATCGCAACGACCGTCACTATCAAAAATAATGAAACACTTATCCTTGGGGGAATTTTTCAGCAAAAACAAGAAAAAACAGAGACGGGGTTACCTTTTTTATCTCACATTCCTTTTCTAGGTACATTATTCACAAATACGGCAGAGCATATAGATAAACGTGTCCTTATCGTTTTTATAACACCAAAACTTATCAATATTTAATATAGAAAAAATAACGCATATACTTCAAATAGTTGAATAAGCAATAAGTCAAAGATGACAAAAAAAAATATTTTTTATGCCATAAACCTACCGGATAAATTTGACGCTGACGTCGTTTTAGCATACAAGGTTATCCATTGAGTGTTCTAACTATCCGTAGATTAAAGAACAAGCTGTCAGTCGCTTATAAAACAGCCACAATTAATGTTGCTCTACACTTAACAGAAATAACTTGCTGATACCAATAGCTAAAAACTGTTAAAAACCATGATAAACAAGGTATTAGACAACATAGACGGCTCAAATATAGAAACCTGCAATTTTAAATATGGCACTTTGCTTGCTTAGTGCCATATTTATATAGTTGCAATTCAGGTTGATGTATTGAGATAATTTTCTTATCTGATCTCACATCATCACTTATGAGGTTTCAGTTTAGGTCCCGCCGCTAATCTGATTGGCGGGGCGGGTAATCATTAACGAATAATCGTAGTAATACCAAAAAACATGGCAGAGAAACGCAATATCTTTCTGGTTGGACCAATGGGTGCTGGCAAAAGTACTATTGGCCGTCAGTTGGCTCAACAGCTTAATATGGAGTTTTTCGACTCTGATCACGAGATAGAAAAACGCACTGGCGCAGATGTAGGCTGGGTATTCGACCTTGAAGGTGAAGAAGGCTTTCGCGATCGCGAAGAAAAAATCATCAATGAGCTTACAGAGAAACAAGGCATTGTTTTAGCAACAGGCGGTGGCTCTGTTAAGTCCAAAGAGACCCGTAATCGCTTATCCGCTCGCGGTGTCGTTGTTTATCTTGAGACCACAATTGAGAAACAATTATCTCGTACACAGCGTGACAAAAAACGTCCACTACTACAAGTTGACGAACCTGCACGTGAAGTTCTTGAGAAACTGGCTGACGAACGTAATCCGATGTATGAAGAAATTGCTGATATTACCATTCATACTGATGAACAAAGCGCTAAAGTTGTTGCCAGCCAAATCATTGAACTATTAGAAAAAAACTAATTATTCATGGTGTTATTTTCAAAAATGAACTTAAGGTAAAGCAAGATGGAAAAAGTCACCGTCACTCTAGACGAACGTAGTTATCCAATCAATATTGCACCCGGCTTATATCAACAAACGGATGCATTTTGGCCATTAACTGCAGGTCAACGAGCAATGGTCGTGACAAATGAAACTCTTGCCCCTATTTATCTTGATAAGATAAAGCATGTTCTTGAATCTTCAGGTGTAAAAGTTGATACCATCATTCTACCGGATGGCGAACAATACAAATCATTATTCATTATGAATGATGTATTTACCGCATTACTTGAAAAACACCATAACCGTGACACCACCCTCATCGCTCTTGGTGGGGGCGTCATTGGCGACTTAACCGGTTTCGCAGCAGCAAGTTATCAGCGTGGAGTGCGTTTTATTCAAGTTCCTACGACCTTATTATCTCAAGTGGACTCTTCTGTCGGTGGTAAAACTGCCGTCAATCATCCATTAGGGAAAAATATGATCGGTGCATTTTATCAACCCGCTTCTGTCGTGATTGATCTCAACTGTTTAAAAACACTTCCCCCAAGAGAACTCGCCTCTGGTTTAGCTGAGGTCATTAAATATGGCATTATCCTCGATAGTGAGTTTTTTAGCTGGCTAGAAGATAATATCGATGCTCTCGTCGCTCTTGATGACCAAGCGATGGCTTACTGTATTCGCCGTTGTTGTGAATTAAAAGCACAAGTCGTTGCGGCAGACGAAAAAGAAACTAGTGGGTTACGTGCACTATTGAACTTAGGCCATACTTTTGGCCATGCTATCGAGGCGCATATGGGCTATGGCGTCTGGTTACATGGTGAAGCTGTCGCGGCTGGCATGGTTATGGCAGCAAAAACAGCTGAGCTACTTGGCCAATTTACTCCTGAACAAACACAGCGGGTGGTCACTCTTTTAGAACGTGCATCACTTCCCGTCACAGGCCCGTCACAAATGAAGCCCGATGATTATCTCCCACATATGATGCGAGATAAAAAAGTGATGGGTGGAAAACTACATTTAATTTTGCCTACCACTATCGGCCATTCGGAAATGCGTTCAGATGTTGATACGCAGACTGTCATTGCGGCAATATCATCCTGTATGTCATAAAACGAAGAAAAACCCGAATTTTTACTGACGTTTTAAAATGTTACTGGTAGATGTTCGCTAAAGTCGTTAAATTATACGGTATGCCTACGCCTATATACGAAACTCTGAAAAAGCGTATTATAAATACCACTTTGGCTAGCGTGGTATTACGAAAGGATATATGCTTTAAAATAAGCAGCGATGCCCTGCTTGGTCGTTAAGAGGTTGTACTGATAAGAGACATTTTATCTCTACTATAGGCAAATTTTATTCGGGAGAGGAAAATGGACGAATTTAAACCAGATAACCAGCCTCAAGGTCAAAATGATCTTAGGCCAGATACATCAGATAGACCGACAGGGCGCTCACGCCAATCATCATCTACTGCAAAACCTAAAATTGCACTCTCACGCCAACATATTATGATTGGTGTAGGTGTTCTGGTTCTATTGCTGCTCATTATTGCTATCAGCTCAGCGTTAAAGGCCCCTACAGAGCATGAAAAGCAACAAACAACGGGTGCAAATAATTCACAGAATATCGACTTATCGGGCTCCTCATCGTTGACAAATTCACAAGGTCAAACGTTATCAGGGCAACCGCAAGAAATTACCGGTTCACAAATCACACCGACACCAACCCAAGGAGAGCCTCAAACTCAACCAAATGGTCTGGGTGAGCGTATCGAAATACCTGGTGATGTCGTTGATGCCTTAAATCAAGGCCAAGTTTCTGTACCAAATACTAACCAACCACAAAATACGACACAGTTAACACCACCAACCGTTAAACCTGTCGAACAGCAACCCGTGGTAAAACCAGTCACACCAGAAAAAACACCTGCAAAACCCGTTGAGCAAAAACATCCTGTGCAGACTAAACAGCCAGCGAAACCTGCATCAACAGCAAGTAGCCAAGGTAGTAATATCATGTCTGCACCAGCTGGTAGCTATACATTACAACTCAGCAGCGCAAGCCGCTCTGATACATTGGAAGCTTTTGCAAAAGAAAACAAACTGGCCAATTACAAAGTCTATAAAACTATACGTAATGGGCAAACCTGGTATGTTCTTATTCACGGAAATTATAGTTCAGTGACCGACGCAAAAAATGCAATAGGAACCTTACCTGCTGCAGTGCAAGCGAAAAAACCGTGGGTTAGAAATATGAAACAAGTCAAACAGGATCAAAAATAACAACGTTTTTCCCCGGGCGCATTATGTTGTCCTGACAGAGTATAGATTTAGTACTCTAAACGATTGTAATAATAAAGACGGCATGAAAAAAAAACGCGCTTTTTTAAAATGGGCTGGGGGCAAATACCCCCTTGTGGAAGAAATCAAAAAACACCTTCCACAAGGTGATTGCTTAATTGAGCCTTTTGTTGGTGCTGGGTCAGTGTTTTTAAACACCAGTTATGATTCCTACATACTGGCAGATATCAACAGTGACCTCATCAACCTCTATAATACAGTTAAAGACCGTGCTGATTCTTTTATCGAAGAAGCCCAGCAAATCTTCACACCTGAATATAATACTTCCGAACAATATTATTTAATGCGTGAAGCCTTTAACCAATCGACCGATACTGAGAAACGCAGTGTCCTTTTTTTATACTTAAACCGCCACTGCTATAATGGGTTATGCCGTTATAATTCTCGTGGTGAATTTAATGTTCCTTTCGGCCGCTATAAAAAGCCCTATTTTCCTAAAGAAGAATTACTGTGGTTTGCTGAAAAATCACAAAATGCGATGTTTATGACTCAGCATTATGGTGAAACTTTGCTCAACGCAAAAGAGGGATCTGTTGTCTACTGTGACCCACCCTATGCACCTTTATCAGATACCGCTAATTTCACCGCGTATCATACGAATTCATTTAATTCGCTTGAACAACAAAACTTAGCGATTTTGGCACAAAAGTTATCAACAGAAAGCAAAATCCCTGTCTTGATCTCAAATCATGATACCCCGATGACGAGAGAGTGGTATCATCAAGCCCAATTACATATTGTAAAAGTACGTCGCACTATCAGTAGAAATATATTGAACCGGACAAAAGTCAATGAGTTACTGGCATTATATCCGGGTATACCAAATAGCCTTTCTCCTAGAAAAATAGATAAGAAAAAAACACAGCGCCTTGTACCTAGCGATGAATGGCTCTCAGATAACGATTAATAATCGGAGACAATAATGAAAAACTTTCTCATTGCCCCATCTATTTTATCTGCTGACTTTGCCCGTTTAGGCGAAGATACTGCCAATGTTCTTGCAGCTGGTGCCGATATCGTGCATTTTGATGTTATGGACAACCATTATGTACCAAACTTAACGTTTGGGGCGCCTATATGTAAAGCACTGCGAGACTACGGAATAACCGCACCTATTGATGTCCATTTAATGGTGAAACCCGTTGACCGCATTATCCCTGACTTTGCTAAAGCGGGTGCAACCCATATTAGCTTCCACCCTGAAGCCAGTGAACACGTTGACCGCTCACTGCAGTTAATTCGCGAGCATGGCTGTACCGCAGGGCTAGTATTTAACCCAGCAACCCCACTTAGCTACCTTGATTATGTGATGGATAAAGTCGATATGATCCTGCTCATGTCTGTCAACCCCGGCTTTGGTGGACAATCCTTTATCCCACAAACACTCAATAAATTGCGCCAAGTCCGTAAATTAATTGATGAGAGTGGTTATGATATTCGTTTGGAAGTCGATGGCGGTGTCAAGGTGAATAATATCGCAGAGATTGCAGCAGCAGGTGCCGACACCTTCGTTGCAGGTTCTGCTATTTTCGACCAACCCGACTATAAAACTGTTATCGACGCGATGCGTAACGAATTACAAAAGGTATCTCAATGACTCAAGTCGTATTAGAGAATATCAAAGCGATAGCTTTCGATTTAGACGGCACTCTCGTAGACAGCGCCAGCGGCTTAGCTGACGCTATCGACAACATGCTCAACGAATTAAATTTCCCTCCCGCAGGTAAAGAACGCGTTTCTATTTGGGTCGGCAATGGGGTTGATATATTAGTTGAGCGAGCGCTTTCTTGGGCAGGAGCCGAAATCACGCCCGAGCTACAAAAAAGAGCGCGAGCCAGTTTTGATAAATTCTATGCAACATCTGTCACAACAGGCAGCCAACTGTTCCCTGAAGTAAAAGACACTTTAGAGCAATTAGCGAAACATGGCCTGCCTATGGGAATTGTAACGAATAAAGCAACCCCATTTATTGCGCCATTATTGAAGAAGTTAGGCATTGAACACTACTTTTCTCTGGTATTGGGTAGCGATGATGTCAAAGCTTTAAAACCGCATCCAGCTCCTCTCTACTTAACGATGGGAACATTCGGTTTACGTAAAGAAGAATTGCTTTTTGTCGGCGATTCTCGTAATGATATTATTGCAGCGAAAAGCGCTGAATGCCCGTGTGTCGGTCTGACCTACGGTTATAACTATGGTGAATCTATTGCACTGAGTGAACCGAACTGTGTATTAACACATTTTTCTGATTTATTACCTGCAATTGGGTTATCTGAAATAAAATAAGCAAGGACATAACTAAATGAGTACTCCCACTGAAAATTTAAAGCAACCCCAAAAACCAATCGTATTCAGCGGCGCACAGCCTTCCGGTGAATTAACCATCGGTAACTATATGGGTGCATTACGTCAGTGGGTACAAATGCAAGATGACTACGATTGCATTTACTGTATCGTTGACCAGCACGCTATCACCGTTCGCCAAGACCCTATCGAGCTGCGTAAAAGAACCCTTGATACACTCGCGCTTTATTTAGCTTGTGGCATTGACCCGAAAAAAAGCACTATTTTTGTTCAGTCCCATGTACCACAACACGCTCAACTGAGCTGGGCGCTTAACTGCTACACCTATTTCGGTGAATTGAGCCGTATGACTCAGTTTAAAGATAAATCTGCCCGTCATGCAGAAAATATCAATGCAGGCCTATTTGATTACCCGGTACTAATGGCAGCCGATATTTTGATTTATCAAACAAATCAAGTACCCGTTGGCATTGACCAGAAACAACATCTTGAATTGAGCCGTGATATTGCTCAACGCTTCAATGCTATTTACGGTGATATTTTCACTGTACCCGATCCATTCATTCCGACTGGTGGTGGTGCCCGTGTTATGGCGCTACAAGATCCAACCAAGAAAATGTCTAAGTCTGATGATAACCGTAACAACGTTATCGCATTATTAGAAGACCCGAAATCTGTCGTGAAAAAAATCAAACGCGCAATGACTGACTCCGAAGAGCCACCGCGTATTCGTTATGATTTAGAAAACAAACCGGGTGTTTCTAACTTATTAGATATCATGTCGGGCGTGACTGGTAAGAAAATCGCAGAACTCGAAGCAGAATTTGAAGGCCAAATGTACGGTCATCTAAAAGGTGCTGTAGCAGAAGCTGTTTCTGGCATGTTAACTACTCTTCAAACTCGCTACCATGAATTCCGTAATGATGAAGCGCTGCTCAACCAAATTATGGATGAAGGTGCAACTAAAGCGGCTGCTCGCGCGCAAGAAACGTTAGATAAAGTTTATGAAGCAATTGGCTTCGTTAAACGCCCAATTTTATAGTTTATTTTTACATAAGTAGGGGAAATGTACGTATTCCCCTACTTTTTATTATAAGGATAGATTAATACCAAAGAGAAATTGATATAATCTATACACTCATTCATTATCATTTCACTATGCCTTGTCCAATAAAACCATTCAATTTTTTAATCAGCTGATAGTTAGGTGTAATTATTATTTAATAATTAAATTCATTTTCTAGAAAGAAGATCTTATTATTCTCTCCTTTCTAATTGATAATAGCATCAGAAAATGATAGTTAACTAAGCATCTTATCAAGACACACTTATCGATAACATAACGAATAATCAAAAAAATCGGTGAGTTTTTAGTGAAAAAAGAGTCGTGGCCAACCTGATTTGACCACAAAAATAATCTAAATTAGATGAGTTAAAATACTATAGGCAATAAGCTAACAACTTTAACTATCAAAGCTAATTAGCTAATTTAAATAAAATATTTTTATTTTCAATATGTTGAATTACTCACTCTGACACACAAAAACAACTCGTTTGACATCAGAGATACTCCAAAGGTTATCTTTTAACAGTGTGAACTTATAGAAAAGAAGATCGTGATTCCCCGCTAAGTATGCCGATATATCAGGCGGCACATTGTCCGTAGCATTTAATTCTACTTTCCCCTTTTTAAAAATGATGGCGTCATCTTTTGTTTTCCCTTGGATAGTCAAAGTTAATACCCTGTCCATGGTATAGCTTTTATTATTATTGTGTACTGTTCCATATTCATTAACGATATATTTATTGTCGTTAACCAAGTGATAAATAACAGAAACCCTACCATAGATCAGCTCTTCTTCTGCTTCATTATTGGTAAAATTAATGACACCATGACAGTTATTCGGTATTGAATATTTTGAGTGAAAAAAATAGAAGCTAGCTACCGCGATAGCCAATATTATGCTACTAACGAACATGTAGATAAATATTGTTTTCGCATTCATAAATATTTTCATCTTTATCTTTTTTGCACCAAGAAAGAATGCTTTCATAAACACCGTTTTTTCCTATAGTCTCACTATCATCATATAAAATGATACCATTTTTATTTTTGCACCTTTCCGCTATATTTTGAGTGTTTTTTTCCATTTCTTTCAAAAAACGCTCTTCATTTGATATTTTTTTTCTTAAAAAAATATCACATCTATCGATGGTTAGCGATTTCACAACAACAGCATTGTACGATTTTGATATATAAAAATAAATTGATATAAACAGTAAAACGATCATTATTAAAATAAAAAAGTATCTCTTTTTTATTTTGATTTTCGTTTTTGCTTTTTTTTCAGAGTTTTTGAACGGCAAGTTTTCGATAGTAGCAGAAGCAACGAATTTAAACCCTTGCTTTGGGATCGTCTCTATTATTTTTTCTAAGCCAAGCTCACTCAAATTCTTTCGTAGCAAAAATATATTTTGACTCAAGTTATGGTTGGAAGATACTCGACCTAATTTCCCCCAGACCTTTTCTAATAAATAGTCTCGACTAATAACTATATTTTGCTTTTTTATGAAAACAGATAATAACTGGCTACAGGGCAATGTTAAGCTTATTATTGTATTATCACGACTTAATGTCTGTGCACTCTCATCATAAATAACTTTATCATTGATAATATATTTCATCACATTAACTTTACTATTAGGTTAACCTTTCATTATATTGCCATATTTGAATACAAAAGATCAACAAACAAATTTCAATTTTTAATGATAACTGAGTGTATCTTTATTTTTCATAAAAAAATTTTTTTATGGATAAAAAGTCACTGACAAGACAATTTTCACCACTATATTTTATTTATTTACATTAAAAATAGATTTCTATAGTACAAAAACAATTAATTTAACAAACTTTTATATCAACAGTTTAGAGTATAAATATTTTTAAATTTATATTTTAGGTAAATATTCCGTTAATCTATAAAAACCTGGTTTTTTATTTTGTTTTTTCTTTACTTTGTAGTGAGCGTTTATTTTGTTGAATTTTTACATTAATATTTGAAACTCAAATAACGGACTTATGCTTATTTATTTTTTAATACATATTTAGCCTCTATTCATTTTAGTAATTGAGTACTACTGAATAAGCTGTAAGTAATAAGCTGAAGTAATAAGCTGTAAGTATTGTTGTTATTAATCCTATTGTTGTTATTCGTTTTTAATTATAGAAGAGTGTAGAAAATATGAAATTTAACAAAATCACAACTGCTTTAATTTTTACTGCTGGTCTTGCTACTTTTGGTGTTCAGGCAGCAAGTGAGCCAAGTCAAGGTTCAGGTAAAATTACATTTACAGGTTCTATTATTGAAGCTGCATGTTCTATCAATCCAGATTCAACAAACCAAGAAATCGATCTTGGTCAAATTGCAAAATCACAATTGAAAGACAATGGCCAGTCAACTCCTCGTAACTTCGATATCTTATTAGAAAACTGTTCTTTTGAAGAAGAAAGCCCAGTTGGTCCTGGTGAAGATACTCGTGCTTTAGTCGGTAATACAGTAAAAATCACTTTTGGTGGTTCACCAGCTGCAGGCAGTGCAGGTCCAATCAATACATTATTAGGAATTACCGGAACAGCTAAAGGTGCGGGTGTTGCAATCACTGATGGCTCAGGTACCGTAATTGAACTAAACAAAGAAAGTAATGGCCGTGAATTAATCAATGGCGATAATACTCTGAATTTCTCTGCATACTTACAAGGTATCGATGATGCTAGCCTTGCAACAGGTGAATTCACAGCAGTAACTAATTTCACATTATCTTATATGTAATAATTTATTGGCCGGTCAATATCGTCCGGCCACTATTAATTAGGTATAGCCAGGTGATAAAAAGATTAACATTAGTATTATTTGCCATTTTTTCCACTAATGTTATGGCAAATAAACAAGGGCATGGGAGTGTCACACTCAATGGCCAGATAATTGAATCTGCCTGTTCAATACTAACTGATGATATTTATCAGGATATTGATTTTGGAGCTATATCTATTAATTATTTATCAGGTAAAAGTTTATCTCCAATTAAAGATTTTTCTATTCATCTTGTTAATTGTGACTTGAATAAAGAATCAGGAGAAAAATGGATTGATGCAAATATAACATTTTCTGGATTACTGGATATGAATGTTGAAAATACATTTTTAACTACAGGCAGTGCTGAAGGTGTCGGTATAAAAATATATGATAATGAATTTAATGTTGCAAAAGATAAAGAAGCAATGCCAGCTATTGAGTTACAAGATAAAAATACAACTCTATATTATAAGATACAATTAGTAAGAAATAATAAACCACTTAAAGCTGGTAATTATAAAAGTTTTATTCGTTATATGGTTTCTTATCACTAAAAGCTGATAGTCATTTACTAATGAATATCGTTGATTATTCAGTTGAGAGGTGTTATGTGCTAAATTTAAAAAAAATCATTTTCAAAGTATTATTATTAAATTTTTCTCTTATGCTTTTATCCACCATTAACACTGCAAAAGCTGTAGAATTTAATACTGATATCCTTGATGATGATATAAAAAAAAATATAGACATATCTCATTTTTCTCAAGCTGGATATATAATGCCCGGCAGTTACCTTCTTCGACTATACATTAATGAATATGATGTTATGGAATCAGAATTTTCTTTTAAAGAAAGAAATGAGAATGATATCGTTGAAGCATGCATTAAGCCAGAATTTCTTCCTTTTATGGGTTTAAAAGAAAGTGTTATTGGTGATATAAAAACCTGGGATAATGGTAAGTGTATTGATTTTAATTCAATTGATGGCGCATTCGTTAAAGGTGATTTATCCGATGCATCATTAAAAGTATCTATTCCTCAGGCTTGGCTTGAGTACAGTGATGAGAATTGGTTACCTCAATCCTTATGGGATAATGGTATTCCAGGAATCATGCTTGATTATAATATAAACGGTAATTTCATAAAACCAGACGACGGTAATAGTAGCAAAAATATCAGTTCTAACGGAACACTTGGAGTAAGCTATGGCGCATGGCGATTCAGAGGAGATTACCAAGCTAGTTATCGTAATTCCTCTAGAAATACTGAAAGCAAGTTCGATTGGAGCCGTATTTATGCATTTAGAGCATTACCGTGGATAACCTCTCAATTAGTCCTAGGTGAAACATATGTAAACTCTGACATATTTGACACTTGGCGTTTTATCGGTGGCTCATTAATTAGTGATGAAAGGATGATACCACCTAAATTGAGAGGATACGCGCCAGAAATTACAGGCGTCGCAAAAACAAATGCAACCGTTATTGTCAGTCAAAAAGGGCGAATTCTTAGTGAAACGACTGTAGCCGCTGGGCCATTTAAAATCTCAGATCTCAATAGTTTTGTTAAAGGCCGTTTAGATGTAAGAGTTGAAGAAGCAGATGGCAGCGTTCAAACTTATACTGCTGACACAGCGACAGTTCCATATTTAACAAGACCTGGGCAAATAAGATATAAATTATTCACCGGTAAACCAAGTGATAATCAACGTCATATTGAAGGACCTTTATTTACATCAGGTGAATTATCTTGGGGTGTTTCTAATGCTTGGTCTGTTTATGGTGGCCTAATACTTTCTAAACCATATCAATCAGTTAGCGTAGGATTAGGAAGAGACTTGTTTTGGCTTGGTGCATTATCAGTCGATCTAACTCAATCTTGGGCTGAGGTCAATAACATAAATGCTAACAATAAAAACCACACAAATAAATTAAATGGTAAATCTTGGCGACTAAGTTATTCCAAACGATTTGATGAATTAGATAGTGATATTACATTTGCAGGATACCGTTTTTCTGAAAAAGATTATATGTCAATGGGGCAATTCATTGATTCATTAAAAGGAAACTATCTATTATCTAAAGGAAAAGAATTATACACTATTACAGCAAGCAAGAATTTTTCAGAACAGCGGTTGAGCACAAATATCAGTTGGAGTCATCAAACCTATTGGGATAAAGATGACATCGATTACTACAGTTTTACCTTAAATAAGTATATAGATATTGGCGATATACGAGATATATCATTAAACTTAAATCTATCAAGAAGTAAATATAATTATAAATGGGACAATGCTTTATTCATTGGAATGAGCATTCCTCTTCAAAAAGCAACCGTAAGCTATAATGCTAATTACAGTGGAAATACTTACTCTCAAACTGCTGGTTATTATAGCAAGCTAGATAATGGAGATAGTTATAGAATTAATGTTGGCGTTCGCAATGATAATGGTGTTAATCCACAAATAAGTGGGTTTTACGCTCATAGGGGTGATTCGTCTGATTTAAGCTTAAATGCTTCAATTCTCCAAGGTGATTATAAATCGATGGGCTTTTCCTCTAGAGGAGGAATGACAGCAACAAGCCAAGGTATGGCATTACACCCAGGAGGAAATGCGGGAGGAACTCGAGTATTAGTTGATACCGATAAAACCAGCGGTGTACCTATAGGTAATGGAATACATTCGAATAGATATGGCTATGGAGTTATTACGGATATTAGTAGTTATTATAAAGTATCAATTAAATTAGATGTAAATAAATTTGCTGATGATATAGAACCAAAAGGAACACCTGTTAGAGAGAGTGCATTTACTGAAGGTGCTATCGGTTATCATCACTTTGATATTTTAAAAGGGGCGAAAATAATGGCCTCAATAAAATTAAATGATGGCTCTGAACCACCTTTTGGAGCCCTAGTTAAAAATGCCAAAGGAGATGAACTTGGTATTGTTGGAGATAACGGAAATACATGGATAGTTGGTGCTAATAGTGAAGAGATAGCCTTTATAACATTTGGTAAAGATCAGCGTTGCCAAATACGTTTTCCTAAAGAACTCACTACAGGCGACTCTTTACTATTACCTTGTACGATTAATTGAGGTTAACTATTTATTATGAATAAATCTATTATCAATATTGGTACTATTTTGATTTCTTTTTTTACTGTCGCTCATAATGGGTATGCTGCGATAGCGCTTGATAGAACTAGAGCTATTTATCCAGGAAATGAGAAGTCCATTGTCCTTAACATTAAGAATGAAAATAAAAAGTTACCCTATTTAGCACAATCATGGCTTGAAAATGAAGCGGGTGAAAAAATAATTAGCCCATTTCTTACAACTCCACCATTACAGCGGGTCGAGCCAGGAGATAAAAGTGTTATTAAAATAACTAAAACAGCAAATATCAGCCAGTTACCACAAGATAGAGAATCTGTTTTTTATTTCAATGTTAGGGAAGTGCCACCTAAAAGCGACAAACCAAATGTAATGCAATTAGCATTGCAAACAAAGATAAAACTATTTTATAGACCCGAGTCTATCATTCCAGAAAAAAATACTAGATGGGATAACAAAATTATTCTTAATAAAGAAAATGATGGATATATGGTCGAAAACCCAACTCCATATTATATTAACTTGATAGGTATTACAGGTGCAGAGAATCAACCATTAGAGAAAAATTTTGAAGCTGTAATGATTGAACCTAAATCAAATAAAAAAGTAAAGAGTCGGACCTTTCAAAAACCATTTATTAGAACTATCAATGATTTTGGTGGAAAGCCAATTTTAGGCTTTCATTGCCAAGGAAATCGATGTGTTGCTGATGATATTTAAGTAGGAATAATTATGCTACTGATAAAAAATATATACTTAAAGGCTAATTACATTTTATTATTAGTAGCTATCCTATTTTTAACATTTGAAACCTACTCTGATGTTATTGATCGGAATTGGGATGTAGACGGGCTAAACGGGGAACTATATGTACATGGTGAACTACTTGAGTCACCATGTACTTTAGATGAAGAATCGTTAGAACAAGAATTTTCTCTAGGAGAAAGCAATACATCCCAATTTCGTCACGTTGGAGATATGTCATTACCTACATTGATTAACTTAAGATTTAAAGGATGTGGCATAAATAATGGCATTGCTGTTGATGAATTCCACTCTGGTAACTTAATATACACGCCAGATGAAGCAATCATTAAATTACATTTTAATGGTATTCCTGATAGATCAGACTCTAACTTTTTTAAAATTAATGGTGAAGCAAAAGGGATAGCTATTCGTCTTGAAGATAATAGAGGTAACATCATTATACCGAATAAACATCATCATCCTATGATTATATCCAAAGGAAAATCAGGAGTATCATTCACAGCTCAAATTGTAAAAACAAATAATGAGCTAAAAGTCGGTGAATTTAATTCAGTTATAAATATATCTTTGGAATACAAATAAAATGAAAAATGTTTTTTATTTAGTGATTGTATTTTTTATTCCTCAGCTAACTTTTTCGAAAGATACTGATATTCATTTTTATGGAACACTCATATCTGAACCTTGTACATTATCATTGGACTCCGAAGAGCAATTAATTGATTTTGGCCCTATAATAAAATCAACATTTAATAATAATACAGTCGCAGCTAAAAGAAATGTCAATATTACATTAAATGGTTGTGATATATCGATAAGTAAATTTGTTAAATTTACATTTCATGGCGATAAATTTTCTGATAATGAAGAGTTATTTGCAGTTACTGGAGAAGCTAAAGGCATTGCAATTAAACTTATCTCTGAAGATGGTGATAATATTTCACCAGATG
Organism: Providencia sp. PROV255; assembly: GCF_028478065.1. Taxonomy (NCBI): domain Bacteria; kingdom Pseudomonadati; phylum Pseudomonadota; class Gammaproteobacteria; order Enterobacterales; family Morganellaceae; genus Providencia; species Providencia sp. PROV255. The sequence goes on from NZ_JAMPMI010000012.1 coordinate 51,999, forward strand.
TACCAATGAGTGACATTGAACTTTCTTCAGGAACAAATCAATTAAATATTGAAGCTATGTTAGTTGGATATGACCTATCTAAAATTTCAACAGGTAGCTTTTCTTCAGTTGTAACTTTCTCTATGAGTTATGATTAAAATATTGGAGTGATAGTTATATGAAAATTAAATTACATATGATTTTTTTATTGTTATCATTAGGTATGAGTATTGCATTTCAATCTAATGCTGCTCTATCTCTAGATCGCACTCGACTTATTTTTAATGGAAATGAAGAGTCTGTTGAAGTTACAGTTACAAATAATGATAAAAAATCACCTTATCTCATTCACTCTTGGGTTGAAAATGCTAATGGAGAAAAAATAAATGAACCATTAGTAGCTTTACCACCAATACAACGGATTGAGGCTGGAAATAAAACTTTAATCAGATTAAGAGGTTTAGCTAATATACAAAACTTACCTCAAGACAGGGAAAGCCTTTTTTTTCTAAATATCAGAGAAATCCCACCAAAAAGTAATAATAAAAATGCATTACAATTTGCATTACAGACTAGAATTAAAATATTTTATAGACCCGAAAATATTGTTATAAGAAAAAGCACATTAGCAACACCAGGAACCCAAAACATTACCATTTCAAAAGAAAAAAATAAATTTAAAATTTTCAATCCAACTGATTATAACATTAATATGGTTGCTATTAAAAATGGAAATAAAATGCTACATGGGTTTAACCCAGCAGTAATACCACCTAAAGATAACTATGAACTGGATATTCCAAATAATATCGTTCTTCAAACTCCAGTTATTTCAATCGTAAATGATTATGGGACTAGTATTAACATTTCATTTTTATGTAAAAACAATGAATGTAATGTAGAAAAAATAAACCATAAGAGTAATTAAAATGTTAGCAATCAAAAAATTTAATTTAATTATTCTTCCATTATGCTTATTCATTAGTAATACAATAATGGCTAAAGATACTGAAACAATAAAATTTTCTATTGTGGGTAGTGTGGTATCTAAACCACAATGCCAAATTAGTGATAGCAAAACAATTGAAATAAACTTTGGTGATAATATAGGAATTAATAATATTTCATCAGGAAAATATGAAAGAGAAATACCTTACGATATAACATGTGATGGAGAATCGGATGAGCTGCAATTAACACTTAAAATTAGTGGTAATGCCGTGAGTTTTGATCCTGATAACGCAACAGTACGAACTAATGAACAAGAGAATTTAGGAATAAAAATATTTCATGATGGTAAGCCATTTGAATTAGACAAAAGTATTCCGATTAATGCCAATAATATACCTAAGCTTCATGCGGTTCTCATTAAAAATGATGAAGGGGAGCTGATAGAAGGGGAGTTTAATGCTAATGCAACAATTGAAGCTGAATACCAATAAAATTATTAACACAATTTTATATATACTGTTACTAACCATTTTACCATATAGTTCAATGAGTCACGCTGGTTTCGAAGGGGAAATATTTAAGCTTATTAGACACGCAGATGGTTCCGCTACCATTGAAATGGGCGCTGACTTTGAGTTCTACGCATCACTGGCACAACCAGAAGGTTCTGGTTTTAAAGGCTGCTATTCAGGTGATACCGTATCATTAATGGCAGGGAATAAATCTGGTGGTTGGAGTATTATCGATGTTCCTGGAACAGCAGACGGTAACTGTTTCACCCCACTAAGACCAAAGTTTCCAGTAAAAATTGCTGCGGGCAATACAGCTTTACTATTTATAAAAGAAGGAATATGTATAGGGCGTGGGAAGTTAGGGCAAGTCGAATGGCAGTTTATCGACTTTTGTGTTGGTGACGATTCTATTATTGAAATCATTGGCGATGCTGTTTGTAAAATCACACCAATTGAGATTGTTCATGACTACGGACTAGTGAACACGAGTGAAATTAATGGGAAGTCAATAACAACTGATGCGACTATAACCTGCACTCATGAAAAAATTACCACTGGCGATGTCTCTGTCAGCCTGGAGTTTCAAAATTTAGTTGATGACAAATTATACCTTAGAGATGATAAAAGTATTTACTCTACGTTAGATCTTGATGATAAAGGTCCATCCGAAAACATTAAAGTACCGGTTAATCAATCCATCAACGTAAAGGTTAGAAGCACCTTATCTGCAAATGATAATGTCATTGGCGGTGATTTTTCTGGCAGTACACTGTTAGTAATGACTTATAATTAACCCAATATTATAAACTGTTATTAATAATATTATTGTATTTTGAATATATGATATTACGCGATTTAATGAAAATGCTTGATGTTTAATCCAAAATAGCCTTCAATTTTCATTTGTCATATAAGGAATTAATTAACGATGTTTACACTTAAAAAACCCTTAATAATTAAAGATGATCGTTTAGCTCTCACCATGCTAATTGGCCGTGAAATCGCTTATTTGAGAAAAGCAAAAGGCTTATCAGGAGCTGAATTAGGTAAATCTGTCGGCCTTAGTCAACAACAGATTTCTCGCTATGAAAGAGGGATAGCAAGGTTAGACTTAGGTTTAATGATATATTTACTATCAAAATTAGATATATCTTTCAATGACTTTATTACTCGATTAGTTAAAGAAGTCAAAGTAAATTACCCAGCATTATATCGAAAATACCATTTTTTATTTTCATCCGATAGAAATATAGAAAGTACAGACATTTTTTATTTTAAACCCATAAATTAGCATAGATAATTTTTAATTTATAACCATATGAGCCATGAACTTTATTATTTCAACACTTCTATAAAACATAAGTTAATTAATTAAAAAATTCATATGAATGTAATATTATTAATATATTTTTGATTTTCTTTAGTTATGAAAAACCATGCTAATATCGAAAACATGAAACAACAGATAATTTGCATTGGAAATTAAAATAACGATTTAAAAAAAACATTATACTACGCATAAAAAAACGGGAAAATTTTCCCGTTTTTAATTAACCAATGAGTTTAACTTTAATTATTGAAAATCTTTGTCGGTATACAGCTTAGTCGCCTTAACACCTTCAATATTTTTCGCACCACCTAACATCATATTGATAGAAAGTTCTTTATTCAGCTGTTGGATCACTGAGTTCACCCCTTCTGCTCCACCTAAATTCAACCCGTAGAGAATAGGACGACCAACAGCCACAACATCCGCACCGCTCGCTAAAGCTTTAAATACATGGGAGCCACGGCGTACACCACTGTCGAATACAATTGGAACACGCTTATCTACGACTTTAGCAATTGACGGCAGTACATCAAAAGACGCAGGACCACTGTCTAACTGGCGACCACCGTGATTAGAGACCCAAATCGCATCGGCACCGGCTTTGATCACAACATTGGCATCTTCAGGTGATTGAATACCTTTAACTATTACCGGTAATCCTGATAACTTTTTCACGTATTGAATATCGGCTGGTGTAAAGGCTTGTTTCGCTTGTGCATAAATTTCACTGATCCCTGCACCTTTACCTGTTTTCGAACCATCACTATTTTGCTTAGCAAATAGCTCTAAGTTGGCAAAGCCCAGTGGGAACTGGAAGTTATTACGAATATCATCTTCACGATACCCACCAACAGGGGAGTCAACAGTTAAAATAATCGCTTTAGCACCACTTTCTTTAGCTCGCTTTAACGTAAATTCGTTAAAAGCATTATTTTTGCTCATATAAAGCTGGAAAAAGAACGGGTTTTCCCCTGAAACTTCAGCCACTTCTTCAATCGTTTTATTCCCATAAGTACTTAACGAGAAAATAGAACCTGCTTTAGCCATACCTTTTGCTGTCGCTATTTCCCCATCTTTATGCGCTAATCCTTGAGCTGCCATCGGCGCTTGAATAATAGGGGTTTTTAGTTTAATTCCTAAAAAATCAGTTGAAAGGTCAATATCTGAAATTTCAATTCCCTGCATCACTCTTGGCATAATATATTTATTATCAAAGTGTTGCGTATTCTTCTTCAGGTTTAATTCATCTTCAGCACCACCGCGAATATAACCAAAAGCACCTTTATCCATACTTTTGGCAACCTGGCTTTCTAATTCATCCAAGTTCACAATTTTAATTGGGCCTTCTTTATCGCTCGCTTTGTATTCTGCCGCCTGAGCAGTACCGAATGTCAATGCAACAGCCAATAAAGTTGATGTAACAACAGTATTTTTTCTTTTAAAATTCAACATAGTTAGTATATCCCTTACTGTTTAATTGCTTCAGCTTGAATCTTGATGGTCACATCTTTTGTCATACCTTCTTTAACTAGGTAATCTACCCCCCATTGTGTACGGTCAATGGTTGTTTCAAAATCACCACCACACACATCAGCTTTAAAGATTGGGCTGAAATAACAACTAAATTTGGTCGCTTTCAGCTGAACTGGGTGTGATTGGCCTTTCATAGTCAGAACACCATCAATAGATACAGGTTTGTTGTCTGCAAAGTTCCATTTAGTCGATTTAAACTCAATAGTTGGATATTTTGCGACATCTAGCATATCTGCACTTTTAATATGATTATCAAAGGCTGATAACCCAGTATTTAATGTCTCCACTGGAATTTTCACACTGACGCTACCCGTTTGTTTTTCCGGAGAATAGCTCATATTCCCAGTGATATTGTGAAAACCGCCGCTATTGGTAGAAGTATTGAAATGGTCAATATAAAACACCGCTTTGGTATGCGTTGAGTCTAATTTATAGTCTGCTGCCTGTGCTGTACCAAACGCAAACAAAGAAACCAGCAAAGGTAATGCAAGCTTTTTCATCGTATTTCCTTAAAATTCAATTGCAAATAGGCAGCTTTATAGTCATAACGCTACCTGATTTAATTTCGTAAGTTAAATGTGAGGCCTATCGCGAATTAACGTTCAGAATCTAATTGCTCATTATTTTTCAGAACATCTTGCGCTTTGCTGTAGCTTTCAATTAATAATTGATAAGCAGGGAAAATTTGTGTGTAAGCCATTGCCCACTCCGCCGCATCTTCACGGTTCCAAGTCCCTTGTAATTCTGAAGCAACAGCCGCAGTATCCATTGGAACGACACCCGCTTGAACGACACGGGCTAAGGTGATTTCTTGCGCCATTTTGCTGTAAGTACCTGATGCATCAATGACCACAAATACTTGATAACCATCCATCACCGCACTAATCGCAGGGAAAGCCATACAAACACTGGTAATGGTTCCTGCAATAATTAATTGTTTTTTACCTGTTGCTTTTACCGCTGCCACAAACTCAGGGTTATCCCATGCATTAATTTCGCCACGGCGTGCAATATATTGTGCATGTGGCGCATTTTGATGAATTTCTGGGATCAACGGACCATTTGGGCCTTGAGGTACAGAAGCCGTTGTTATTACTGGAATTTTAGCTAGAGAAGCCATTTTAGCCAGAACAGCTGCACGAGCACGCAATTCCGTCATTGGCATGTCACCTACGGTTTGGAATAAGCCACTCTGGTGATCGATTAATAACATCACCGCATCTTCTGGGTTAATAGCAGGACGTTGACCGTTAAAATTAGCTGGGCTACTCATGATGAAACCTCTCAATCGATAAAATATGAAATCTGTTTTTGATTTAAAAATAGAACGATAGCCGCTCTGTTTTCGTGTTATTTAGATTAATTCATCGATTTAAGGCTGAGTAGTCCAGTTTTTGATAAACACTGTTCTATAAATAGAATAATTAGACTTTATTCTATTGTTCTATCACTGCAACAATGAAACCTATTTTTGCTACTACTGCCAAATGATTTGCTCCTTTATTATTCAGCCATCAAAACAATTTTAGGAGCAAAACCATGAAAAAAATTATTGGTATCTATCAATCTCCTCGCAGCCATTGGGTTGGAGACGGCTTTCCTGTCCGTTCAATGTTTAGCTATAACGATCATGGGAAATACCTCAACCCATTCCTTTTACTCGACAGAGCGGGGCCTTTTGATTTCCCAAGCTCAAATTCGGCAAACAGGGGTGTTGGCGAGCATCCACACCGTGGGTTTGAAACCGTTACAATAGTGTATGATGGCGAAGTGGCTCACCATGATTCTACGGGTGAAGGCGGTGTGATAGGCCCAGGTGATGTTCAATGGATGACTGCGGCATCGGGTATTTTACATCAAGAGTATCAGTCTAACGCCTTCATGAAACAAGGTGGCACTCTTGATATGGTACAACTGTGGGTTAATTTGCCAGCAAAAGACAAATCAGCGGCCCCCGGCTACCAGCTGTTAGAAAGCCATAGTATGCCAAAAGTCGCATTACCCAATGATGCAGGAACACTGCGAGTGATCGCGGGTGACTATTTAGGCAATAAAGGTGCAGCAAAAACCTTTAGTCCATTAGATGTATGGGATTTGCAGCTTAACAAAGGTAAAACGGTCGGTATCCCAACCAAAGCGGGACGCTATGTCGGTTTAGTCATGTTACGTGGTTCAATATTTGTTGATGGTCGTTCCGCTTTAAACGAAGGGGAGCTGATGATCCTCGACGATACAGATAGCAATATTCTGTTAGAAGCCACAGAAGATGCCTTAGTACTGTTGCTCAGTGGTGATCCTATTAACGAGCCGGTTGTTGGTTACGGCCCATTTGTGATGAATACTGTGCAAGAAATCAATGAAGCAGTGAATGATTTCAACAGTGGGAAATTTGGCCGCATTCCTGAAACACAGTAAATGAGAAATATTTCCCTGATAGCCTAATGCGCTATCGGGGAAATTTATTTCACTGACGGCGAAATATTATCTGCTAAATGATTTAATAATAATTGGATTGATGGCAACAACCCTTTGCGTGATGGATATACCGCATGAATAATATCTTCAGGAAACTGCCATTTCGGCAATACCTCTATCAAATCCCCTGATTCAATGTCTTTTTCTACCACACCATAAGGCAACCTTGCGATCCCAACACCTTTGCGTGCCGCATGGTATAACGTTAAAATATCTGTTGTCGCTAACTTCGGGGTGAAATGCTGCGTAAAGCTAAGATCGTGACTATTTTTTAGGGTCAACGTGTAATTTTGTGAGTGCTCTGTATTCGCTAACATCGGGTAATCCACCAGCTTTTCGGGCTCTGTGAGTTCACCGTGCTCTGCGAATAACTGCGGGCTAGCCACTAAGATACGCCGTGAATATCCTAGTACTTTCATCATTAAGCCTGAATCATCTAATGGCAATGAACGCACTCGAATAGCTAAATCCAACCCTTCACTAATCACATCCACAGGGCGGTTAACTGCTAAAATTTGAACATCGATATCAGGGTACTTTATCATAAAATCTACAAGTAATTCATTTAGATAGACTTGTAACAGTGCGACTGGACACGATAACTTGATCGTTCCTTTAGGGTGTGACTGAACGGAACAAATCAATTCATGAGCAACTTCAGCTTCATCCACCACATTTTTACACTGCAGATAAAAGACTTGCCCCACTTCCGTGACATGAAACTGGCGAGTAGAACGGTAAATCAATGAAACATTAAGGTTTTTCTCTAAGTCTGCAATACGTCGACTCAATTTAGATTTAGGGATCCCTAGAGCCAAACCCGCTTGTGAAAAACCACCATATTCGACAACTTTCACAAAATAGTAGAGATCATTTAAATCATATTGCATCTCACCCCCCTCAATATTCCTAATCGCAATATCGCCATCTTACTAAAAACCCCAAAAAAGCGCTTTAAAAATAAATACCGCCAATAAGGCCTGCAAACAAAACAAATAGTCTGGCAAGCAAAACAACTAATTCACGATAACAAAGCGAAATAAATTAAAGTGACCGATTCGCTATGGAGGTTTCGCATGTACCGCGCACTTTGGGAATTACTTCGTCCCTATCGCTTCACACTATTATTTGCACTTATTTTACAAGCCATCGCAGGCCTCTGTTCACTCATTCCATTGATAGCAATTAGCCAAGTTGCCAACACTTCCGTTCATCAATATTATGAATGGGTTATTATTGCATCCATCGGTGGTGTCAGCTGGTTAATTTGCCAAACTTTTGCTCTGTATTTAACGCATCAAACTGATAACCATCTCTGCCATCAACTCAGGCTACAACTTCTGGATAAAGTAGAAAAACTCCCTCTAAACCACTTTGCCCAACATGGTCGAGATGGCTTTTTGCAAATAGCTGACCGTGATGTCCGTTCGCTACATCAATTAACCGCTCATGCCCCCGCAGATATCACAAAATTAATTATCGTCCCAATAACAGCAACTCTCATTTTATTATGGCAAAATGCACTACTCACCATTTTTTGCTTAATGCCATTAATCACCTCGGTTTTTTTATTTAAACAAATGCGTTCTATACGTTATCAGGCGCTATATACCTCACGTAACCGGACAATGAGTGCCCTGTATGAACAATATGCTGAACTTGCAGATAACCCGCTACAGGCAAGGCAATATCCCAATCAATCCATTCAAAAAAAAACATCACAAGCGTTATACCAATTTGAAATCGCCTTTAAGCGATGGATAAGTAAAATAGGCGCCTTGAGCTCACTGACCCAAGTCGGTATCAGCAGCACATTGCTGTCATTATGGGTTATTTTTGGGGTTTCATTACTCTCTGAGCCCGTACCTCTCGCTCAAATCATTTTATTCATTCTATTAATTAGCAGTATTGCCGCCCCCGTTGCTGCAATGGGGCATGGTGCCGACGCCTTGAACCTTGCTGTTAGCGCATCAGAACGTATTCGCCAACTTCTAGCTGAACCGGGTATGCATTACGGAGAAAAGGCAATTACCCCATCCCAAGGTGAGCTCAAACTTGTCCAAGTTGATGTTAAAATAGGTAATAACCCAATATTATCGAATATTAATATCACCGTAGCCCCCAACGAATTTATTGCTATTGTCGGAACGTCTGGAGCGGGAAAAAGCACCTTAATACAACTTATGGCGCGCTTTTTAGACCCAACAGAGGGAAATGTCCTCTTTAACTCGGTTCCATTACCACTGCTATCATTAACTAGTTTGAACCGTACGGTTTCCATCGTCATGCAAAGCACCCCGCCTCTGCCTTGTTCTGTGCGTGAAAATCTACAGCTATTTGCCCCTAACTCCACTGAAGATGATATGTACCGTTACCTTGGTGAGCTCAATTTATTATCACTGGTAAAACAACAACCTAAAGGGCTGGATGCCGTAATAAAGCAAGATATAGTGTTGTCCGGTGGAGAGGCTCAACGCCTCGCGATTGCACGAGCATTGCTATCACCAGCGCCTTTATTGCTGCTTGATGAACCGACATCCGCACTTGACCCTCGAAATGCACAGCGGGTACTTAATTTATTGCATAGCGAGCCGCGAACTTGTGTATTCGTTACCCATGACTTAAACGGCTTGAATCTAGCAGACCGCATATTATTGTTAGACAACGGAAAATTAATCGCACAAGGCTCTCATCAACAACTTTCAATACATTCAGAACCCTATCAGCAACTTTTACGTGCATTGGAGGAGAACTGTGCTTAAACGCTTATTATACACCGTACGTAATGCTATATTTTGGATGACGCTAAGCGCTGTTTTAGAGGGAATTAGCGGGTTATTTTTATTTGTTGTTATTTTAGATTGGCACCTTGATACCACTATCCCATTAATACTATTCACTCTTTCTAGCTTAATAACACTCACCATAACATTTATAGCCACCCAGAAAGGCTATTTTGCAGGGGGATTGGTGATGCGCTATCTTGCTACGGCACTTATTCGCCATCTGCCGCTTTCATTGCAACCCATTTCAAACAGCAACCAATTAATTTCAGGACCTGTATCACAGGTTATGTCTGTACCCGCACATTTACTCCATCCTATTATTAGCGGGTTAGTCACGCCCTGTACTATCGTGATTGGAGTGTTAGCCTATCAACGTACATTTAGCGTTATTTTACTGTTTATACTCCTTTTGTTATTAGTCTCTTTACGCTTATCAGCCAGAAAAATTGCCTTTTTTGAACGAGCAGCTCATGAATCAGAACAACAAGCAATGAGTGCACTCAACCAATATGCGCTCCACCAGCCATTGATTCGTCGCTCAAATACCCATTATGAGCAGCTGCATCCCAAACTTGCCTTAGCATCCCAGTATCAAACTCAGAGACAGCTACAACGAAGAAGCTTGCCATTTCACTTATTATTTTCATTAATGGTGCAAACCGCCTTTATTACGCTCTTTGGGTTCGGTATTTATTTAGTTGATCATGCAAAGATGCCATTAAATATGTGGCTAGCAGGGTTAGTTTTATTAGCGCGCTTAATTGAACCTATGTGGTTACTTTCTCATTTAGATCAATCAATTAGACAAATGAAAAAATCAATTCAACGAATCGAAATAGCCTTGCAGGCTCCGGTATTAACATTTCCTTATCGTTCATCAACACCCACTATCGATAGCGTTAGCTGTGAACAGTTATCATTTTACAGTGACAATAAAAAATGCATTTTACAAAACATAGGTCTTAGCTTTAAGGAACATACACTTACCGCCATTGTAGGGCCATCAGGAGCAGGCAAAAGTACATTATTAAGCTTACTCGCTCGCTTACAAGACCCAACATATGGCAGTGTGAACTACGGTAATAAAAATATTAAAAACCTATCACAAGAGGTGTTGTGTGCTCACCGGGGAGTCTTACTACAAGATAGCCGTTTATTTTGCGGTAGCGTACGCCAAAATTTGGTACTTGATGATGATAATATTGATGACCGGGCAATCAGTGCATTACTGACACAACTTAATTTCACTGCCAATCATACGTTCTTAGAAAAAGAGGTTGGTTCTGGCGGTATGTTACTTTCTGGAGGACAAAGACAACGGCTGTGTATTGCAAGATTGATTCTACAGCATCCTAATATAATTTTAATGGATGAACCAACAGCAAGCCTTGATAACATCAATACAGCCTCCGTGATTGACCTTATTACTCAAGCCAAACAACAGACACGTATCGTCGTCACCCACCAGCCTAACCTTGCCCGCCAAGCGGATGAAATTGTGTATATGGAGAAAGGAAAAATTATCGCTCAGGGAACACATATCGAATTAATGGCGAATATCCCGTGGTACCAACAGTTTATACAACAAACACCTAAGATATAGGCATTCTCAGTATCGCACGTTATATTGCTAGCAAACGCTTATGGCTAAAGACTCTCTTTGTTATAAGCGCACAATAGCTTTTCGCTAGCGATTAACGTTTACCAAACAACCGGTGCTTAAACTCTTCGATGCGGTAGTTATCTAAACGGTTCTGCATGGTTAAGCTCCAACTTGCGGATAACCCTGCTGCACTTAACAAGCGCTGGTATAGCTCCTCATCATAAGGGGCATGAAATGCTATCATAATGGCTTCTTGTACTGAAATATCACTATTGCGGCTCAATAGCGTTAATGGCGTATTTTCACTAACATTGCCTGTTTTAATGACGCGGTACAACCAACCACAGCGCCCATTGTCTTGCATCATTTGTGCAAAATTTTCAATTCCCGTTAACCCATTGAGCTTATAACAAGGGGAACGAGGTTGAGTGACCTGAATACGCGCATCACCCCATGCAAAAATATCCCCAATAAATACGTTTTCTTCAGTCATACCCAACGTTGATATATTTTCCCCAAATGCAGAGGCAACAAATAAATCGGCTAAATCAGGATATGCATTGACCCAGAAATCATAATGTTCCCTAGGATAATGGCAAAGTGCTCTATCTGGCCCACCATGGAAGCGCTTTTCAGCTTGTTCATCGCCATCAAGCCCCAATTGCCCTAACATCAATAACCCGTCGGCAGCTTGCTTGTGAATAGCGCTGTGCCCACAAGACTGGGTTGCTTGGACTTTACCGATAAAGACTTGGGGAGATACTTTCATGCGAGATCACACCTTAATACTCACGTAGGATGAAATAACGGTTGCTGTGTTCAAGTTACCATAACCCATGGTTAATAACCTCACTAATTTTTAGCAGGGCTCCTATCAATGCCAGCTCTAAAACAATATATATCAATAGCCCCCAAGTGAGTGTAATCCACCAAGAATTAAACCACTTTAAAAATATCCATGGAAATCCAAGAATACGCGATACGGTGATCCCTGGTAACCTCAATTTTGGTATCCCTTTTGTCTTTGGTACTATTTGCCAGATGATCACTAACAAGAACATACCGCTAAACATGATAGTTCCCACCTGATTATCACCACCTTTAATTGTCATATTCACTACGTCAGCAATGACAGACATAATGAATACATATATCCCTATTAGCACCATTATCGAAAATAGGAAATCCACCAATAAAAATATAGCGCCAGAAGTGTCTTTATTTTTATTTAAAAAGAAAAATAATAACGCATCACTAAGATATAAATAGAAAATAAAAATCATCGCAACCGCGATAATAACGCGATTATCGATATCCGGAGACGGCGCCGCAATACAAAATATACTTCCCCAAAACATAAGAAGAAATAAATGAGAAAGAGAAAAACATGCTCTAGGTTGACTGAAAAAAGCAGCCACTGCAGGATTAACTCGATCTGCAAGCTCTGGATAATTTTGCATCAACTGCTGATATTGCTTCATCAATAAATCCAGTAACCCAGGTACTAACCGCATCCACCCAGTCACTTCTGCCTGCTTTCCAATTAAAAACTGCATTGTAAACGCTGAAATCGAGTACTTATGTGATGCTTCAATTTCGCAATCTCGCCATGCACGTTCAACAGCAGTTTTACGTAATTGATTTTGAATACCTTCTTGAATAAACATTGGAACCACACTATCTGAATTATAGTCATTTAACTGCCAATTCAATAATTCAGAGACGCAATCTACGGTCGATTCCATTAAGCCCTGTTGTTGTGATAATGCTTTGGCAAAATCCTTATGAAACTGAGGAAAAATGTGTAAATTGCCTTTTTCCATCACATGAGCCCAAAGAGAAGACAGTGCGGCCTTCCCTTTGCTTTCATTCTCCACAATCAGGCTCGCGACAGTATCAATTTCATTTTGAGTATAAACAGCTTCAGCCACAGCGATAGCTGGTAAAGGTTCATCCACTACAAATGTGTTTGATAGCCAATCAGAAAAATAAATGTCTTGATAACCAGTGTGTTCATTTAATAATACGGCTTCACCATAACTTTCGTCTTCAGAGGCAACTTCAGGTTGAGCACTCTCTTGATAAGAGGATAGGTTTTTTGCATTTTCAAATGCTTCTCTTAGCTGCTGATACTCTTTTGGATGAGTATCGGGCCGATATTTTTTGAGTTGCTTTGCATAAGCCCTACGGATTTCTTTTTCATCATGAGTGAACGGAATTCCCAATATTTGCCACATATCCATTAATGCAAATCCCTTTCATATCGTTTCAAAAATTGAACAACTTGCTGGCGAAATGTTGCGATCAAACGTAAATCTTGGCTATTTAACGCGGCCTCAAACTCAGTTGTTATCTTATCGACCCACAACCTGTCATCACCGAGCAAGAATTCATATAATTGAGAGCAACGGGCTAACAATTCTCTATTTTCAGGCATATCCCTTGGGTGTTGCTTTAGCCCTGCAATTTTTGCCAGACTGGCTGAAATTTGATCCTCACTCATTTGGCCCGGTACCTTTTCAATCAATAACCGATAAACCTTAGGGCTACCTTTGTAGTGGCACTCAACTTCGAGTAAACCATCAACCGTGTAAGTAAACCTAACTTCAATCGTCACTTCCCCGGCTGGCCGTGGAGGAATATCTATTTTTAATTCCCCAAGGAAAACATTATCTTTGACTAGGCGAGCTTCACCTTGATATACCTTGAGTAAAATATGCTCTTGGTTATCTACAATTGTACTTAACTCCTGCATTTTGCTGATAGGCAAGAAATTATTGCGTTCGATAATAGGAAGATAGTAACCAAATTCGAAACGCTCACCATGCTGTTTCGTGATATCAACCCCCAATGAAAATGGCATGACATCGGTTAAAACGATATCATCCAAAGCGCAATCTGCCATTACCATACCGGCTTGAACACCAGCCCCTAAAGCAACTGCCTCATCAGGATTTAAATCATGCCGTGGAAATCGCCCGAAAAGACGAGCGACGGTTTGTCTAACGAGAGGCATACGTGTCGCCCCTCCCACTAGCAATATATCGTCAAGGTCATTAAGCGAAAAACGGGAGTCATGCAACGCCTGTAAAATAGGTTGTTGAAGGCGAGCTAATAAAGGCTGACAACAAGTAGCTAGCTCCTGTTCTGTCATTTTCCATTCAAAATCTGACTCATTCCAATGCATAGAAACATGGCATTCTGGTGCTTGGCTCAAGGCTAATTTGAGATGTTCCGCCAATTTCAATAATTCAGGTCGTATCAGAAATTGATCTTTGTGTAATTCGGGGTACTTTTTCAACATCCACTGATAAATCACTTCACGAAAATCATCACCGCCTAAGCGTACATCACCACTACTGGCACAAACTTCGATAACGCCTTCAAACATATCGATGATCGATACGTCAAACGTACCCCCTCCTAGGTCAAATGTGAGATATTTATGTTCTTTATTTTCGAGTAACCCAAAAGCAAGTGAAGCGGCTGTTGGTTCATTTAATAACCTTACAACATTCAACCCAGCAAGCTGCCCCGCTGTTTTAACTGCGCGGCGTTGAACGTCATTAAAATAAGCAGGAACTGTAATTACGGCGTCTTTGACGACATAACCTAGCCACGCTTCAACATCATCTTTAAGTTGACGTAACAACAAAGCGGAGACTTCTTCAGCACGAAATACAAGCTTACCTAGTGTTATAGTGGCATCGGTTCCCATATAACGTTTGAAACTCGCTTTAGTTATATTAGGATGACTTTGTAAACGTTCATGAGCAGCTTGCCCTACGATAATCTGGCCTGCATCATCTAAACCAACCACAGAAGGCGTTAGAACGTTTCCTTGTAGATTAGGAATTAGGACTGATTTGCCATCTAACCACAAACTTACCGCACTGTTACTTGTCCCAAGGTCAATCCCCATGACTAAGTGTGTTGCTAAACGATCCATTTTAATTTATTCCTTATTTATCAATAAACTAAATCCATATCATTATTGAAAGAAATTAATAACCAACATTTTAAATGATAATGAGTTTTATTTAATAATAAAAAGTAAAGTTTTGGAATCGATATCAAATTGTAGGCATAAAAAAAGCGCAGCATTAACGCTGCGCTTATGGCAAATAAATTATCTTATAAAATTATTTAGCTTTTGCTGCAAAACGTGCCGCTGCTTCATCCCAGTTCACAACTGACCAGAATGCTTTAATATAATCAGGGCGGCGGTTTTGGAATTTCAGGTAATAAGCGTGTTCCCATACGTCTAAACCGATAATTGGGTAACCAGATACGCCTGAAATAGCCTCACCCATTAATGGGCTGTCTTGGTTAGCAGTTGAAACGACAGCTAATTTACCGTCATCTTTCAGAACCAGCCATGCCCAGCCAGAACCGAAACGTGTTGCAGCTGCTTTTTCAAACAGTTCTTTAAATGCATCAACGCTACCGAAATCACGCTCAATCGCAGCTTTCAGTTCGCCTTTTAATTCAGTACCTAATTTCAAACCTTTCCAGAACAGACTATGGTTTGAGTGGCCACCAGCGTTGTTACGAACAAACGTACGTTGATCAGCTGGGATTTGGTCCAATTTTTGAATCAAAACATCGATATCTAAACCCGCTAATTCAGGCAGTTTTTCTAACGCTGTATTGGTGTTAGTCACATAGGTTTGATGGTGCTTAGTATGGTGGATTTCCATTGTTTGCTTGTCAAAGTGTGGTTCCAACGCATCATAAGCATAAGGTAAAGCAGGTAATGTATAACTCATATTATTGTCTCCAGTGACGTAAATACCGCTATGTTTCTCATTTTTACCACAAGGCTCATAGGGTAAACACTTGCGTAACTTCGCACCTTGTGAATAACTATCTATTATAGTTATTTTACTGTTAATGAAAATCATTATCAAACCCATAGTAAATATATGGATATTTATATTCGCTATGAGAACTCCTTTATTCAGTAACTAATACCAATAACCCCATCGTTTATTTTTCTTTAAATCTACCTTTTATTATATTTTTAGCTTTATATTTCAATTTGATATTTAGCATCAAATGATAATCCTGCAAATCTCATTACAATTAATACGTGATCTTCCGCGCAAAAGAAAAACAAATTTAAAAATCGTGCTTTAGTTAACCATTTTTTGACATAGTATTAACATCTGCAAGGAGATAATAATATGACTCAAATAACTAAACATCCCGTTCCTGCTGAAATTGCAAAAAATGCCCTGATAAACGAACAACAGTATAACGATGAGTACCAACGCTCGATTCAAGACCCTGAAGGATTTTGGGGCGAAAAAGGAAAAATCGTTGATTGGATTAAACCTTATACACGTGTCAAGAACACCTCTTTTGATCCCGGCCATATTGATATCCGCTGGTTTGAAGATGGTACATTAAATTTAAGTGCAAACTGTTTGGACCGCCATCTGGCTGAAAAAGGCGACCAAACTGCGATTATTTGGGAAGGCGATGACCCCTCATCGTCAAAAAATGTCACTTACCGCGAACTACACCATGATGTTTGTCAGTTTGCTAATGTTTTGAAACAACAAGGTATTCGTAAAGGCGATGTTGTCGCCATTTACATGCCGATGGTTGTCGAAGCTGCTGTCGCGATGCTGGCTTGTGCTCGTATTGGTGCGATACATACAGTCATTTTTGCTGGTTTCTCCCCTGAGGCGGTCTCTGGTCGCGTTATTGACTGTAAAGCAAAGCTAATCATCACCGCAGATGAAGGCTTACGAGCAGGTCGTGCAATTCCATTAAAGAAAAATGTGGATGACGCACTCGCTAACCCGCAAGTCACTACGGTTTCTAATGTGATTGTTTACCAACGTACAGGCAATGCGCCGAGCTGGGTAGAAGGGCGTGATCTCTGGTGGCATGACGTCATCAAAGGGGTCAATGCAGATTGCCCTCCAGAAGAAATTAACGCAGAAGACCCACTGTTCATCCTATATACCTCTGGTTCTACAGGTAAGCCAAAAGGCGTTCTGCATAGCACTGGCGGTTATTTAGTCTATGCTACACTGACATTCAAATACACCTTCGACTACCATCCAGGTGAAGTCTATTGGTGTACTGCAGATGTGGGCTGGGTTACAGGCCATAGCTATTTGTTATATGGACCATTATCCAATGGTGCTAAAACATTAATGTTCGAAGGGGTACCTAATTACCCAGCAGTTAACCGAATGAGCCAAGTGGTTGATAAACACCAAGTCAATATCCTTTATACCGCCCCAACTGCTATCCGTGCATTAATGGCCGAAGGCGATAAAGCCATTGAAGGTACAGATCGCAGCTCATTACGAATTCTCGGTTCAGTGGGAGAACCCATTAATCCTGAAGCTTGGGAATGGTTCTACAAAAAAATTGGTAATAGCCGCTGCCCAGTGGTTGATACATGGTGGCAAACCGAAACAGGTGGTTTCATGATCACACCACTTCCGGGAGCAACCATGTTAAAGCCAGGGTCTGCAACATTGCCATTCTTTGGTGTTCGCCCTGCATTAGTCGATAACCTTGGTGAGCCTATCGAAGGCGCCACAGAAGGTAACTTAGTGATTGTTGATTCATGGCCGGGCCAAGCCCGAACCTTATTTGGCGATCACGAACGCTTCGAGCAAACCTATTTCTCAACCTTTAAAGGCATGTACTTTAGTGGTGATGGTGCTCGTCGTGATGAAGATGGTTATTACTGGATCACAGGCCGTGTTGACGATGTACTGAATATTTCGGGCCATCGTTTAGGTACCGCAGAAATAGAATCAGCGCTCGTTGCACATCCGAAAGTGGCCGAAGCTGCAGTGGTCGGTATTCCTCATAATATTAAAGGCCAAGCAATCTATGCTTATGTCACATTAATATCTGGGGTTGAGCCATCACCAGAGCTATACACCGAAGTTCGCAACTGGGTTCGTAAGGAAATCGGCCCTATTGCCACCCCGGATGTACTTCACTGGACGGATTCACTACCTAAAACTCGTTCCGGTAAAATCATGCGTCGCATCCTACGAAAAATTGCATCAGGAGACACCAGTAATTTCGGAGATACCTCCACGCTGGCCGATCCTGGTGTTGTCGAAAAACTACTCGAAGAAAAACAGTCTATGAGTATGTCATAACGCCAAAAGGCCAACTCATAGAGGCGGCCTTACATACATCCCAACAAGATGGTTTACTCTAAATAATTCGAGGGGTAGCTAGGCGACAAGCGAACGAAGCACGAGGGGCATACACAAGTATGTAACTCGTGTGAGTGAGTGTAGTCAACAAAGCTGCAACTTGAAGTATGACGAGTATAACAGAGGAGAACTCTGATGAATGCTACTGCTTACGAAAAGGTAGAGGATAACCCTCGCTTTAAAGAACTGGTTAGAAAACGTAGTCGCTTTTCATGGTTGTTATCAATAATAACGCTCGTGCTGTATGTTGGTTTTATTTTTCTTATCGCTTTTGACCCAAGCTGGCTTGGAACACCAATATCCGAAGGTTCATACATTACAAGAGGAATTCCTGTTGGTGTAGGGCTGATCGTCATTTCATTTGTACTAACGGGGCTTTACGTTATCCGGGCTAACGGTGAATACGACCGTTTAACAGCAGAAATTTTAAAAGAGGTAGAAAAATGAAAATATTGCTCTCACTCATTCTCTTTTTTACCTCCTCAATGGCGTTTCCCGATGCATTGACAGGGGATGTTGAACGCCAGCCTGTGAATATTCAGGCGATTGTGATGTTCTTACTGTTTGTCGGCTTTACCTTATATATAACTTACTGGGCGTCAAAAAGAACGCGTTCTCGCTCTGATTACTATACTGCAGGCGGGAAAATTACAGGTTTCCAAAACGGGATGGCTATCGCGGGCGACTTTATGTCAGCGGCTTCCTTTTTAGGGATCTCCGCCCTGGTTTATACTTCTGGCTACGATGGCCTGATTTACTCGATTGGCTTCTTAATTGGCTGGCCGATCATTCTATTCTTAATTGCCGAGCGCTTACGTAATTTAGGTCGCTATACTTTCGCTGACGTCGCTTCTTATCGATTAAAACAAAGACCAATTCGCATTCTATCTGCGGTTGGTTCTCTGGTTGTTGTTGCACTGTATCTTATTGCTCAAATGGTGGGTGCGGGTAAATTAATTGAATTATTATTTGGTCTCAATTACCACGTCGCGGTTGTTATTGTGGGTATATTGATGGTGCTGTATGTCCTATTTGGTGGAATGTTAGCCACAACTTGGGTTCAAATTATTAAAGCCATCTTGTTATTAGCTGGTGCAACATTCATGGCTGTTATGGTTATGAAGCATGTTGGCTTTAACTTTAATACCTTATTTAAAGAAGCCGTAGAAGTTCATAAAAATGGTATTGCTATCATGAGTCCTGGAGGGCTGGTCTCCGACCCTATATCCGCCTTATCCCTTGGTTTAGCATTAATGTTTGGTACAGCAGGCCTCCCTCACATTATTATGCGATTCTTCACCGTTAGTGACGCGAAAGAAGCACGTAAAAGTGTGTTCTATGCCACTGGATTTATCGGTTACTTTTACATATTAACCTTTATTATTGGTTTTGGTGCCATCGTTCTTGTCAGTTCCAATCCTGCATTTAAAGATGCTGCTGGTGCATTAATTGGTGGTACCAATATGGCCGCTGTACACCTTGCTGATGCAGTTGGTGGTAATTTCTTCTTAGGCTTTATTTCTGCAGTTGCATTCGCCACCATCCTTGCAGTTGTTGCTGGTTTAACCTTAGCAGGCGCCTCCGCGGTTTCTCATGACCTATATGCGATGGCAATGAAAAATGGTAAAGCTGATGAAAAAGATGAATTACGCGTATCTAAAATTACCGTTGTTATCTTAGGTTTTGTTGCTATCGGGTTAGGCATTCTGTTTGAAAAACAAAACATTGCTTTCATGGTTGGCTTGGCATTCTCAATTGCAGCAAGCTGTAATTTTCCAATCATTTTACTCTCAATGTACTGGCGCAAACTGACTACTCGTGGAGCATTAGCTGGTGGCTGGTTTGGTTTAATTACTGCAGTTGTCTTGATGATTTTAGGGCCAACCATCTGGGTCAGCATTCTTCATCATGAGAAACCAATTTACCCTTATGAATACCCAGCAATTTTTTCTATGGCTGTTGCGTTTATTGCTGCCTGGTTATTCTCTGTAACAGATAATTCAGAACAAGGAAAAATGGAAAGAGAGCGCTTTAAAGAACAATTTATTCGTTCACAGATTGGGCTTGGTATTGAACAAGGAAAATCGCATTAACGTCGACCTCTCATAATTATATAGAATAAAAAACGGCTATTTATGCCGTTTTTTTTATTCTATATAACGTAAATATTAAATAACAATGAATAACAATTACATATCGAATATTTAAGAGAGGTGGAAAAACCTATTGGTATCAAATGCGGGCCAAATATCACATCATATACATTGCTGAAATTAATAAAGAAATTAAACCCTAGTCAAGAAAAAGGAAAAACAGTTCTCATCATTAGAATGGGAGCAGGTGTTATTAAACAAAAACTCCCGGCTCTCATAAAATCAATTCAGCCCAGTGGCAAGCCCGTCATTTGGATGATTGTCCCTATGCATGGTAATACTAAAAATGCCAAAGAAGGATATAAAACACGCTATTTTACGGGTATTACTAATGAAATGATTCAGTTCATTCATATATTAAAGGAGGCAGGAGTACATCTAGGAGGTGCCCATTTAGAAATGACAGGACTAGATGTTACTGAGTGCACAGGGAGGTATCCTTGAAATCAGCGAAGAAGATATTAGTTATAAATATCAGTCATTATATGACCCTAGACTCAACAAAATGCAATCTCTCGAAATTGCATATCTTCTAGGTAAAAATTGGAATTAGTTATTTTTATTAATCTAGCCCTCAATGTAGGGCCAGCCTTTGCAATAGATAAAAAATCCCCCAACTAAAAGTAGCCGAGGGATATGCAAACATTTATTAGATTGTTAGTGTGTGCTAATTTGCATAGTGCAGTCTTTCTCTATTAGCCCAATCTTCAACAAGTGAATAAGTACTTGATGGGTTTGCCTTTCTCTCTTCTTGAAGGCTCTTAAACTCTGCTTTATTTTTTGGCGTATAACGCATCAATAATTGGTCTAATACAATATGCTTTTCAGCAAATTCAGAATCCATTTTTAGACGCTTATACAATGTGTATGTGATGATGGCACTAACCGCCAACATGGAGATCACCGCGACAAAGCTGTAATCTATTCCAAAATAAATTCTTGCTGCATTTAATAGTAAAAATGGTACAAAAAACATCACAAGTATAGAAAGAATAATTGCACCATCTTGCCCATTGTTAAATTCAAATTCATTCTGCTTATTTACAGAAAGAATTTGATCAAAAATCTTATGATTAGCGCTTTTTGCCTTTTTCATGTGATCCACCTTTGGCACATAAACAATATTTACATGAAATACAGTTAGTTAATGATTACAGCTTATGCTATTAACGACACCTTGGACTGTGTTCTTTCCATTGAAAATTCTATTTATAAACAAATTTTATATCTAATGTAATATCTTAAGTTGATTTACTCATTATAAGCACAATGAAATAAAACATCAATTTAACAATTTTTATATATAAAAATAACCATTCGAATAAATTTTAGACGTAAATTTAAAATGGTGATGAACTGCTGTTATATCAGAAAAAATGGCTTATAACATTTTATCTATTGATATTATTAATATTTAAATGATAAACACATACTTTTTGTACATACTAATTAACACCATAAAAACCATAAAATAGAAAAAATCCAAATAAGTAAAGTAGAGTAAATCGATGAACTAACCTTACTAATTCATTATTTATTTTAATAGATTAGAATTTATCTATCGGTAGGGTATATAAATGAATTCATTTCATACCTATTTAAGAAATGATGGTTCAAGCTTACCTTCACTGCTCCACTTTATTTTTTAAGTGGACTGTCACTTATTTCCCAGGCAATTCCATTCATCGAGGTGATAGGTAAACCACCAACCCGCTATATCCATTGGATTTTACTAAAACTCTGCTACCCACCAAACAACTTGTGAGCTGTTACTTACTACTCTGAGTCTCTCATTAGCATTCAACCTCTAATTTCATTAAAATTTCGCTACATACCAAACAAACC
>NZ_JAMPMI010000013.1:0-88230 GCF_028478065.1 Providencia sp. PROV255
CCCTTTTTTTCATATTTTTTTTCGTTCGCTCAGCTTTCCATCAAATTTAACTTAAATAGCTAGTTTTTGCAGCGTTTTGAACCCTTCGGCTTCGAGAACTGGTTGTAACCCTTTTACGTTGTCATCCATTAATAAACAATATGCGAAGTTTTCCTCATCTGAATTGATGATTTCAGCTTGATTATTAATGAGCCAAATAGTTCTTCTGGCGATTGCAGAACCTGAATCAATGAATCGAGTTCCATCTGGTAGCACTTTTTCGAGTTCTTCTATTAATAAAGGAAAATGCGTGCAACCCAAAATAACGGTATCAGGCGGCTCTGGCATTCGAATCCATGGCCTAACAGTTTGAGCGACTTCATCGAGTGGTAAGGTTTCCCCATGTAACTTTCTTTCTGCGAGTTGAACTAATTCCGCAGAACCGAGGGAAATCACTTTACAGTCTGTAGCAAACCGTTCGATCAGCTCTTTGGTGTATTCACGATTTACAGTGCCTTTCGTCGCCAATAAACCCACCACGCCATTACGCGTTAACTTAGTTGCGGGTTTAATGGCTGGAACAACCCCAACAACTGGGAACGTAAAATGTGCTCTCAAATTAGGGAGGCTGACCGTACTTGCGGTATTACACGCAATAATCACAATAGTTAAAGGATGCTTTGCAGCAATTACATTTACGATTTGATAGACCCTATCAATAATAAACTCTTCACTTTTTTCACCATAAGGGAAGGCTTCATTGTCGAATGCATAGATATAGTGGGCATTCGGGATCATTTTTTTGACTTCACGATAGACAGATAACCCGCCCACTCCAGAGTCAAACACTAGAATGGTCGGGCGAACAGATAGGGTGTTATCAGAAGTTGTAGCTTCCAGTGAGGAAATATTCTCTTCCAGCGGTGCGATAACCATACGCGGTCTCATAGTCTTTATCGAACATATTAGCTATTTTACCACGAATTGTGAGATGTGAAGTGATTGGATATGCAGCTGTGAGATCCCAGAGGCTAACACCGCCTTGTTTTACACGTCTAGAAGGAAATTGGCTATAGTCATTATCATAGCGAGAGCCTATATATTGGTAGGTTAGCCCCATATCTACTTTATCAATAGCCCAATCTAGCTGGTATTTAACTTGCTGCTTAGCCCGTCGCTCAAGAACCTTATCCGTCTTTTTGTTACGAGGGTCAACATATTGATAGGTAACTTGGTGATGAAGGATACCTGTTTCGAACTCACCAACCCATTCAACACCTTTAATTTCAGCTTCGCCAATGTTCTCATAAGTGCTAGTCGGATAACCTGATTTATATGCAATCAGGTTATCAATATCATTATGGTATGCATTGACCTGCCAAAAAAGTGGTCCCGTTGTTCCTTCAACACCAATCTCCCACTGCTTACTTTCCTCGGGTTTCAAGTTCGGATTACCTAGCGTTGTTCCATATGCCGATGAAGAATACGCATATAATTGAGTTAGATTAGGTGCTTTATAAGCAGTTGCATATGAACCAACAAGTTTGTAACCTTCATGAAACTCCCAACTAAGGCCTGATTGCCATGTTGTATGCCAATTAAATTCAGAGTGATGGTCAGAACGTATAGCGGCCTCTGCAGTTACTGAATCAATAATTGCATATTGCCCTGTGAGGTATATCCCAGTGTTATTTAACGTTTGTTTTTCATTGATCATCGCGTAGCTGCTAGGCTCAATACTTTGGCGTTGATAATCAATCCCCGCACTAATATTACCTTTATCTAATAGGTAACTATTACCCCATTGAATATTGTACTGCTTAGACTCATCAAGATTTGCAGATTCACTATATTGCCCTTTTCTAGGATCAAAATTGTAATCTTTTGAATAACCATAGCTTCCCATCAATGATGATGAATATTTTCCTTGATGATATTTCAAACCTGTTTCATAAGTACGGCTATAAAGCTTACGCGTATCAACACTAACTCCCGCATATTCTGATACGTCATAACTCGTTCGATTGTCATAACCGTACGCCCTTGCATACGCTAAGATTTCTGAAGAAAATTGATGTTCAACACCTAACCACAATGACTTGCTCAAAAAGCCATCTTTATCATATTGTCTTGGGCTAACTTCTTTTGGTGCTAAATCAAACCCTTTGGTATGTGTATAAGCTCCGGCTGCGGTTACCGTTGTATTTTCACCAATTTTTTGCTGAGTCGAACCGTTATAGTTTTGGTAACTGTGTGAGCCAATACCTGCATTTAAAGTTGTGCCATCGTTATCACGGCGAGTAATAATATTTACTACTCCACCTACTGCATCAGAACCATAAACCGCTGAACGGGCGCCGCGAATATATTCAATGCGTTGCACCAGTGAGATAGGAATTTGGCTCATATCGGAAGAGCCAGAAATGCCCGCTTGATTCAAACGAACACCATCAATCAGCACTAAAACGTGACGTGATTCTGTGCCTCGTATAAATAGAGAGCTTTGTTGACCCATTCCCCCGTTTTGCGCAATATCCACTCCCGGCAGGCGCCTTAATACATCTATCACGGTATTGGATTGCCAATGATCGATATCTTCACGAGTGACCACCGTCACTGGCGCTAATATAGAAGAGATGGGTTGTTCAAAGCGGTTAGCGGAGACAACCACTTGGTCAGTTTTATTATTTGCACTTGCCAAAGAAGAAGTAGCGCACAGCACAGCCAGCGCAGCGGCCGATAACGGCAGCGACTTTTTATTATTCATTATGATTACACTCGGAAAATCAATTCAATTAATGTTCCGCGAGGTTGAATATAGATTCGCGCAGATATTCAACAAAGCGATTGGTAGCGTGGCAGGTATCGGACTTATAAAGTAACAAGTTGGGTTTCTATATATGAAATAAAAACGATATATAAAATGAAAATTCGACCTGTTATATCCCCTAAATAATTCAAGTGACATGTAGGCGGCAAGCGAAGATATCCCTAGGAGCATACTGAAGTATGTGACTAGGGTAGCTGAGCGATGCCAACACCCATGTAGCTTGAAGAATGACGGGGATACCTTAATTACCGTTGCGCGTCAGTCTTGGACTTACACCAAGTTCCCTAAACCACAGCCATTATCGTAAGTTGAATAGTTATGAGTGTCTATGGATGGATAATGAAAACTGGACATCTTCGCCGCATTCCCTACAATTTCGCTCCTGATACGAATTTATTACTGTTTTATGGAGCCAAACATGCCAAACACCTTGCACACTGAAGACTACGAACAACAGCTCGTAGAAAAAACGGATCGCTTAAAGGCGATGATGGCTCCTTTTAACGCACCTGAACCTGAAATTTTTTCATCACCAAAGTCGCATTACCGGATGCGCGCTGAATTTCGCGTCTGGCACGATAATGACGATTTATTTCATATTATGTTTGATAAGGAAACTAAAGAAAGGATCCGTGTTGACCAGTTCCCTGTCGCAAGTCAGTTAATTAATGACATGATGGCAGCGTTATTGCCGTTAATTAAGCAAAATGAATTACTGCGTCATAAATTATTTCAAATTGACTATTTATCAACACTAAGTAATAAGCTGATTGTTTCGCTGCTTTACCATAAAAAACTCAGTGAAGAGTGGGTTGCTGAGGCAAAAGCCTTAAAAGCCGTTTTAGTTGAACAAGGCTTTGATGTGCAATTAATCGGCCGAGCGTCAAAAACAAAAATCATGTTAGACAATGATTATGTTGATGAAATATTACCGGTAATGGGTAAAAATATGGTGTATCGCCAAGTCGAAAATAGCTTTACGCAGCCTAATGCACAGGTCAATATCAAAATGTTGGAATGGGCAATTGGGGCAACACAGAATTCGACGGGGGATTTATTAGAACTTTACTGCGGAAATGGAAACTTTTCATTGGCATTAGCGCAAAACTTCGAACGCGTATTAGCCACTGAAATTGCAAAACCTTCTGTGGCTGCGGCTCAATATAATATCGAAGCCAATAATATTGAAAATGTACAAATTATTCGTATGTCTGCAGAGGATTTTACCCAAGCCATGCAAGGTGCTCGTGAATTTAGGCGCCTAGAGGGTATTTCTTTAGCAGACTACCAGTGCAATACCATTTTCGTTGACCCGCCTCGCAGTGGTTTAGATGCAGAAACCGTGAAGCTAGTTCAGGGTTATGACCATATCCTATATATTTCGTGTAACCCAGAAACGCTATGCGATAACTTAGTTGAGCTGACTAAAACGCATAAAATAGAGAAATTAGCCTTATTCGACCAATTTCCGTATACCCATCATATGGAAAGTGGGGTATTACTGAGCCGCTATTAGTTGGCTGAAAACTCGGTTATTAAAAGCAAAAACGCCGCATTTTACTGCGGCGCCTTATCAATAGAAAAGTCGTCTAAACTTAGTTTTCGACTTCTTGCTCAAGTGCCAGCTCCGCTTTTTCTTTCTTACGTGCTTTCCAGCTTGAGTACATCCACAATGCGATAATGACAATAAAGGTTGCTGGGATAAAGTTAGAGCCTATTTCAGGGTTTTGAACGCGTAAAATCGCGGCATAACCAAATAGGCCAATAAAAAAACTACCAGCAACAAATTTTGGCAACCCCATCGGCATGGCTTGATGTAAATAGCGCTGGTGTAAACAATACGCAGCCAATATTAGGGTTAAAATTGGAAAAAATGAAAAGTCGACCAACGAGTTAAACAGCGTTGAAAACGTCCCATGGGTTGCAAGGCCAATCACAAAGGCTAGCAATAATGTGCTTCTTTCATAACTTTTTTGATCCGTCATTGATTCTCCTTATTATTTAGTAAGGTCTGGGTCAGTTTGATTTTGTTTTTCCTGTTCCCGGCGGTACCAGTAATAGGCGCCTTTCGCGATCATTCTTAACTGTAATACCAGCCGTTCTTCGAGATTCCTGCGTTTTTCTTCATCAATGTCTAGCGCTTCCGCTCCTGCGCTAAAGACAATCGTTACCATGGCCTCGGCTTGCATTTCAGTAAAATGGCGAGGCATACGGCTTTCAAGTTCAAGGTAATCGGCCAATTCCGCAATAAAATGTTGAATTTCCCGAGCGACCGCTGCACGAAACTCCGCAGATGTTCCCGAACGCTCCCGCAATAATAACCTAAAGGCATTAGGGTTATTACCAATAAACTCCATAAAAGTTGAGACTGATGTACGGATCACACTCCCGCCTTTTGCAATACGCTGTCTTGCTTGGCGCATTAGCTGGCGTAACATCAAGCCACTTTCGTCAACCATCGTCAGCCCAAGTTCATCAACGTCCTTGAAATGACGGTAAAATGAAGTCGGTGCAATCCCAGCTTCACGTGCAACTTCCCGTAAACTGAGGCTAGTAAAGCTCCGTTCAGCGCTTAATTGGCTAAATGCGGCTTCGACGAGTGAACGCCGAGTTTTTTCTTTTTGTTTTGCTCTAACGCCAATTGTGTTGCTCACGGTGATCCTAATTTCTTATCATGGAAGGTCAATGTAATAAGTATTACTCTTCGCCTAGCATACCTGAAAATAATTAAACTGTTTTGGAGAAAAAGCGACTATCGCTGCAATTTACTCATTTTCAGAATTTAACTTAGCCTTTTTTCAATTAGTTTTTTAACGCTGATATACTACCAACCTTTCACTAAACAATACTTCAGCAAACCCCTACTTTATGAACCCATGAATTATATTTAGGTATTTTTCTGAGGCTCTTGAACTAAAATATTTTCTCCTAAGAATTTCAAATTGAGATAAGGCGACAAAACAAGCGAACTCCTGAAAGTATATATAAGTATGTGACTAGAGTAAGCGAATGTCGCCAACGTTGTATCGATTTGAAAGACAGCGAGGAAATTAGGTGAAATAACCAACTAATGATAACATCTTGTTGTCATTTTGTTTTAGAGCAGGTCTTACCTCATGCAACTTACCCATTTTGATGCAATAGTCATTGGTTCCGGTCCTGGTGGTGAAGGCGCCGCCATGGGGCTAGTGAAACAAGGAAAAAACGTTGCTGTTATAGAACGTTATAATAATGTCGGCGGAGGCTGTACCCACTGGGGAACCATTCCCTCAAAAGCCCTCCGTCATGCTGTTAGTCGTATTATCGAATTCAACCAAAACCCGCTTTATAGTGATAACTCCCGTAGCTTAAGCTCCTCTTTCTCCGAAATTCTACGACATGCTGAAACGGTAATTAGCCAACAAACACGCATGCGCCAAGGATTTTACGAACGTAATGGTTGCCAAATGTTTTCGGGTGAAGCCACCTTTATCGATGAACAACATATCAGTGTCCGCTACGCGGATGGAAGTTGTGATGTTTTAAGTGCAGATAAAATCGTCATTGCCACTGGCTCTCGTCCATACTGCCCTTCTGACGTTGATTTCAACCATTCTCGAATCTACAACAGTGATACTATTCTCAACCTAACCCATGAACCTCGCCATGTGATTATTTATGGTGCAGGTGTTATCGGCTGTGAATATGCATCTATTTTTCGTGGGTTAGGGGTTAAAGTTGACTTAATCAACACCCGTGATCATCTCTTGGCCTTTCTTGACCAAGAAATGTCAGATGCCTTGTCGTATCATTTTTGGAATAGTGGTGTTGTTATTCGCCATAATGAAGAATATGAAAAAATCGAAGGGGTTGAAGACGGCGTTATTGTTCACCTGAAGTCAGGTAAAAAAGTCAAGGCAGACTGTTTACTGTATGCGAACGGAAGAACCGGTAACACTGATAGCTTAGGCCTGGCTAATGTCGGGATCGAAGCAGATGGCCGCGGTTTAGTTAAAGTCAATAAAGCGTATCGCACCACTAATGAACATATTTATGCTGTTGGTGATGTCATTGGCTACCCAAGTTTGGCCTCTGCAGCTTATGACCAAGGCCGAATTGCAGCCCGAGCCATTGGGGGTAGTTTAGGTAATGCGCATTTAGTGGAAGATATTCCAACAGGGATTTATACCATTCCTGAAATTAGTTCAGTTGGTAAAACAGAACAAGAACTGACCGCAATGAAAGTGCCTTATGAAGTTGGCCGGGCACAGTTTAAACATTTAGCACGTGCACAAATCGCAGGTATGAATGTCGGCAGTTTGAAAATATTATTCCATAGAGAAACATTACAGATATTAGGCATTCACTGTTTCGGTGAGAGAGCGGCTGAAATTATCCATATCGGCCAAGCTATCATGGAACAAAAAGGTGAAGGTAATACTATCGAATATTTCGTCAATACGACGTTCAATTACCCGACGATGGCGGAAGCTTTCCGTGTTGCAGCTTTAAATGGTTTAAATCGACTCTTTTAATTATTGAGTGATTAATGGTTGCCAATAATCTGGCAACCATCATCAACTAAAAAAATAATATTGGTAGCTTAACCCTAAACTCTATTTTTATAATAGTTATCCATTGAGTTATAGATGGTCTCTGCTAATTGTTCATAGCGCCCACGTAACGGTGAACCCGGGCGATAAACTAATACGATAGTTCGTTTCGGTTCAGGTTCAATGCAATTTAAATAACATACCCCATCACGACAAACTTCATTTGGCACCGATAAATCAGGTAAAAGTGTAATTCCACTCCCTGCTGCCACCATATTTCTTAACGTTTCTAAGCTCGTTGCCCTGAAGTGTGTATCTTCTTTAGCACCCGCTTGGAAGCAAAAGCCCATTGCTTGGTCACGTAAACAGTGGCCATCTTCTAACATTAATAGTTTTTCACCTGACAATTCACTCATTTCAATCGTATCACGATCATGCCATGGGTGACTCTCATAGATAGCCAATTTCATGGGTTCTTCAAATAACGGTACAACAATGAAAGGGTCTGTTTCTTTTACTTCCGCAAGAATGGCACAATCTAATTTACCACTGTCTAACTGAGCTAATAATTGCTGAGTTTGCGCTTCATGCAAATAGATTTCTAATTTAGGGTGAGCTTGGTGCAATTGCGGAATAATATGAGGTAATAGATACGGCGCAACCGTTGGAATTAAACCAATATGTAATGGCCCTGACATGCTTTCCCCTTGGAGGGCTGCCATTTCTTGTAATACTTTAATTTCACGCAAAATAGTACGGGCTTGCTCAACCAATAACAAACCTTGTTGAGTAAAAAGAACTTTACGGCTAGTTCTTTCTAGCAACATCACGCCAAGTTCTTCTTCTAATTTACGAATTTGGCCACTAAGAGTAGGTTGGCTAACATGACAAGAATCCGCGGCACGTCTAAAGTGTTTATGTTCGGCGAGTGCGACGAGGTACTCTAAATCTCGAATATTCATATTTCTTTTCCTTTCGTGAATTCTCTGTCAAACCAAAGATAGATAATACCAATCACTATATCGATATTGTTTTGTTTTATCTATTGATAAATTGAAAAATAGGGGGAAAACCTCATTTTTTGAAGGATATACGCAATATAATGAAACAAAGTGTAATATTTAGAAATAAAATGTATCTCATTCCTGACTCTTCAACAGAGAGAATAGTTAATTAATGATTAAATTCATTTACCATTAGCATTTCAATATAACATTCCTAATAAAAGCATTAACCATGTTTTTTTAGAATAAAATTTCAATAAATTACATCCTAACGTTGCCAAGTAAAATCCCAACATTCTCCTCAAAAAATATAGACTATTTGTGTCATTAATTCACATAATAGATAAAATCAACTTTATTTTAACATTTAGTGAATATCACTAAAATAACCAAATTATTAGAATTTAATATGTATTTAGTCACACTTCATCAGTTTTGAATTAATTAAAACATACAAATATTTATTATATTCATCTCAAACAAAAGAAACATTTTGTTATCTTTCCTTTCACTCTCTATTAAAGTTTGTAAGTTTTTATATAAAAGTAAATGTAAATTGCAGCTTAATTTTGTTAAATTTTATTTTAATCACTATTACAGATTGATAACAACAGAAAATCACTAGAGAATCCAACTATAAAAACTAACAGAAAACACAAATAATAAAACAAAACACTGCAAATTTCTTAATACACAGTCTTATTAACCACCAAAATACAAATGGATAACTTTAAATTACAATGAGAGTAATTTTGTTTTCTTTATATTTTTAAACATTTCCTTTTTTAATTTTACACCTAAATAGTGTTTTTAAATTTATAATTCCCACATCAAAAACACCAAGGAATATCAGTTCATTATTATTATTCTTATTTAATCGCACACAAATCTAATTTAAACATACAGCAAGTTGATTAATCAAAAATCAATGACGGGATACTATTATGAAAAATTTATTAACAAAAACTCAAAAATTTGGCCTTCGTTCACTCTGTGTATTGTTACTCGCTACAACCGCATCTATTCATGCTTATGCAAGTAATGACCAACAAAATGGGGTTATTCATTTCTCTGGGGCAGTCGTATTTCCGTCTTGCTTTAATGAAGTGACCGACAATCATGTCACACTGAATTGCTTAAATAACCAATCTGATATGGTTGCCAGCAAAATAAACTTGAATGATGTTGCAAATACTCAAGGTTGGAAGGTAATCAATGAAGGTAGAGGAGAGTATTCATATAACTGGGTGAATGAAGAAAAACAACTCGGAATGCTAACCATTAAATATATTTAAAAACAAACGCGTTATGGGAATCGGGGTAGTCATACTACCCCCCATTTTTTCTTCTACAACTAATCACAGTTCTAATCGTTTTTTTGCTTCCACAATAGCATTTGCCACTTGCTTCTGAGATACCCCACCTTTTGCTAACCGCTTATCTAAACAAGATTGTAGCGATAAAATTTCATAGACATCCAACTGAATAGTGTCACTGAATTTTTGCAAATCACTGAGAGCCATTTCTTCCAAAGCTTTACCTTGCCCAATTGCTGCAACAACCGCTTCACCCACGATATGATGCGCTTCGCGGAATGGAACACCTTTAGCAACGAGGTAATCAGCAAGCTCAGTTGCATTGGCATAACCTTGTTTCGCCGCATCTTCACAACGACTACGGCGAATTTGAATACCATCAAGCACCAACGCAGCCATATGCATGCAATCTAACCAAGTATCTAATGCGTCGAATAACCCTTCTTTGTCTTCTTGCATATCTTTGTTATACGCAAGAGGCAATCCTTTAAGGGTCATCATCATACCTGTTAGCGCCCCTTGGACACGCCCACATTTTCCGCGGATTAATTCCAATGCATCTGGGTTTTTCTTTTGTGGCATTAATGATGAACCTGATGTCACTTTGTCTGATAACTCGACAAAACCAGCTTCACCACTATTAAAGAAAATTAAATCTTCAGCAAAGCGGGATAAATGAACCATACCAATACTTGCGTTGGATAATAGTTCAAGCACGTGGTCTCTATCTGAAACGGTATCTAAGCTATTACGCGTTGCCGAAGCAAAACCTAACCATGATGCCAGCTGCTCACGGTCGATATCATAAGCCGTGCCTGCTAATGCCCCGCATCCTAATGGGCTGACATCTAAGCGTTTTAGTGTATCTTTTAAACGGCTTTCATCACGCGCTAACATTTCACTGTAAGCTAAGCACCAATGTGCAAAAGTGACAGGCTGGGCACGTTGTAAATGCGTATAACCTGGCATCACGGCATCTTGATTATTTTCCGCAGTCAGCACTAGCGCTTTTTGTAGCTCTGTTACCGCTTCAAGTAGCAATGCAACTTGGTCTTTACACCACAGTTTTAAATCTGTTGCGACTTGGTCGTTACGGCTACGGCCTGTATGCAATTTTTTACCTAAATCACCGACTTTATCAATCAGTTGACCCTCAACCCAGCTATGAATATCTTCTGCGTCACTTTGCAGGATAATTTCAGGGTTATCTTGTACTTCTTTAAGTAAGGCATTTAGTGCTTGTTCTAAAGTTTGTTGTTCGCTATCAGACAATACACCAACTGTTACCAGTGATTTTGACCATGCGACTGAGCCGATAATATCTTGTTGCGCCAAGCGATAATCGAAACGCAGTGAATCATTAAACTGTTTAAACCGTTGATCTGCTTGCTGACTAAAACGTCCACCCCAAAGTGCCATAACTAATCCCTACCTGATTGATAAAATAAGTTTTTAACCCCAACAGCGGTCTTGGCTGCCGGGGGACTACTATTTGATTTATTTCGCTTTGTTTTGTTCTTTCAGCGCACGGATACGTGAAGATAGCGAGTAAAGACGAATAAACCCACCTGCATGACTGTGGTCATAAACTTCATCTTCACCGAATGTGGCAAACTCTTCTGAATACAAGCTCTTATCTGCTTTTTTCTGAATCGCAGTCACTTGCCCTTTATATAATTTCAGAACAACTTCACCTGTCACATCTTGTGCTAATGACTCCGCAGCAGCTTGTAATGAATGACGTAATGGTGCAAACCAGCGCCCGTCATAAACCACATATGACATTTCTAAACCGAGTTGCTCACGCCATTTGTAGCTGTCACGGTCAAGAACCAGTTGTTCAATACCACGTAGAGCAGCCATCATAATGGTGCCTCCCGGGGTTTCATAACAACCACGAGATTTCATACCGACTAAACGGTTTTCAACGATGTCGATACGACCCACTCCGTGTTTTGCACCTAAAGTATTTAATGTTTCTAAACAACCAAGTGGGGACAATGCTTGCCCATTCACCGAAACGACTTCGCCATGTTTAACACCAACGGTAACCAGTTCAGCTTCATCCGGTGCATCTTGCGGGTCGACAGTCCATACCCAACAATCTTGGTTTGCCGCATTCCATGTGCTTTCTAATACGCCACCTTCAGTAGAAATGTGCCATGCGTTTTCATCACGACTATAGATTTTTTCTAAGCTGGCTGTTGTTGGAATATTACGTTCTTTCAGGTAATCGAGCAGTGCTTCACGGGAACGTAAGTCCCACTCACGCCATGGTGCAACGACTTGTAACTGTGGTGCTAATGCCGTATAGGTGCTTTCGAAACGCACTTGGTCATTACCTTTACCTGTTGCGCCATGGGCAACAGCATCTGCCCCTACTTTTAAGGCAATTTCGACTTGCGCTTTAGCTATAATTGGGCGAGCCATTGACGTACCTAATAAATAGCTACCTTCATATAATGCACCTGTTTTTAATACAGGGTAAATATACTCTTTGATGAACTCTTCGCGTAAATCCACTACGTAGCATTCAGATGCACCTGATTGCAGGGCTTTTTTCTCAACGCCCACTAAATCTTCACGGTCTTGCCCCACATCCGCAACGAAGGCCACGACTTCGCAATCATCATAGTTTTCTTTTAGCCATGGAATAATTGCTGATGTATCCAGACCACCTGAATATGCTAATACAATCTTTTTAATGCCCTTTTTCATAACATACCTATCCGCTCAATTAATATTGTTATTCCATGGCTCATTTATGATGCCAAGATCCGTGTTCCGATTGCTGTTCCATTAAACAGTTCGGGAAGTTGTTCTGCATGACGCCAGCTTGCGATATCCACAGAACGTTGCAAGGCTGCCGCAGCGTCTAATGCTGCATTGACCTTCACAATCATTCCGTCAGTAATAATTCCCTGTTCAATTAACTTTTGCGCTTTTTGCGTCGTCATTTCATCAATTTTTTGGCCTTTACCATCCAAAATACCGCTCACATCGGACAATAAGACCAGATCTGCGTTTAATGCTTGGGCGATAGCGGTTGCGGCTTGGTCCGCATTCACGTTCATCAACTCACCTTTTGGTGTGATACCAATAGAGCTGATAATGGGTAAATAACCCGCCCCCAACAATAATTTCAATAATTTTGCATCACCAGGTTTAGCATTACCGACATGGCCTAATTCTTCGTTTAGTTGCGTCACCGTGGCACTTTGGCCATCACCGAGAGAAAGACCTACTGCCGAAAGTTGATACTTCGTTGCCCATGCCAATAATGTTTTATTCGCAGTGCCTGCTAATGCCCCCGTAATAATATCGATTTGGTCTGCTGGCGTGACTCGCAACCCTTGCTTTTTAACCACGGGTAATTGCAGTTTTTGCATCAATTCATCAACTAAACAACCACCACCATGCACAATCACCAATTCGCGTTGATGAGCTTGCCGATAGGTTTGGATAGCTGTAAATAATTTTTCAAGCGCTTCGATGCTATCAAGTAACACTCCGCCCAATTTAATCACTAAAGGTTGCATGGGGTTAATCCTTCTTAAAGTAAAGACTGCGTTTCAGCAAAACCAAAACGAATATTCATGCACTGAACGGCTTGTGCTGCTGCACCTTTAAGTAGGTTATCTTCTGTACCCACTAAAATCAGGTGTTCACCTTTCAATACATAGCCAATATCACAAAACGGCGTACCGACTACCGATTTCAATGCAGGAACACCTTTTTCATATAACCGCACTAATGGTTTATTTTGATAGGCATCTTTAAACGTTTGTGTGATTTTTTCTGCCGTCACACCCGTTTTTACTTTGCAAGTAATCGTTGCCAGAATGCCTCGAGAGAAATTACCCAAATGCGGTGTAAAAATAACCTCTCTCCCTAAATGAGTCGCGATTTCTGGCTGGTGACGATGCGTAAAGAGGCCATAAGGTTGCAAACTCACCTCACAAAAGCTGTTGGTCATTGAGGCTTTACGGCCTGCACCGGAAACACCGCTAGTGGCATTAATGACTGGCCACATAGCTTCATCCAGTAAATCTGCTTCAATCAATGGCTTAAGTGCTAATTGGGAAACCGTTGGGTAACACCCTGGTACTGCAATCAATTGTGCTTGATAAATTTTATCAGCCTGCCATTCTGCTAAACCGTAAACTGCTTGCATTAGCCATTCAGTATTTGTATGTTCAAAGCCATAGTATTGCGTATAAAACGCAGGATCTTGAACACGATAAGCACCGGATAAGTCGAACACTACGCAGCCCGCTTCAAGAAACTGAGGTGCAATGTCATGGCTCACTTCATGTGCCGTGGCAAGGAAAACAACATCAATACCTTTCGCTGCTTCCGCGACATCGGTTAATGGCAGAACGGGAAGGTCGATGATGCCTTTATACTGAGGGTGTAAATCAGAAAAACGTTTATTTGCATCCGCACTTTGCTTCGATACCATCAATCCTTGAAGATTAACTTCCGGATGGCGTTGCAAATAAGCGGCTAATTCTGCTCCAGTATAGCCACTGGCCCCGATAATGAGTGTGTTCAACATATGCTTTCTACCTTGTACTCGTGACCCAAACAGTTTAATGTGTATTTTTATTCAAATAAAGTGCATGAATATTGATACTATTATGGATAAAGGCTGTCAACAGTGAATATTAAATTACCTGCATTTATTGAGATTTATCGTCAATTAATTGCCATTCCGTCGATTAGTGCGACTGATTCTCATTTGGATCAGAGCAATAAAGCTCTGGTGGAACTTCTCGGTGGATGGCTGGAGACGTTAGGTTTTTCGGTCAACATTCAACCTGTACCGGAAACGCGTGATAAATATAATTTGCTTGCATCCATTGGCGAAGGAAATGGTGGGTTGATGCTATGCGGTCATACCGATACCGTGCCCTTTGATGATGGGCGTTGGAGCAAAAACCCATTCGAACTAACTGAACATAATGGCAAACTCTACGGGCTTGGTACCGCTGATATGAAAGGCTTTTTTGCTTTTATTATTGATGCGTTACGT
Organism: Providencia sp. PROV255; assembly: GCF_028478065.1. Classification (NCBI taxonomy): domain Bacteria; kingdom Pseudomonadati; phylum Pseudomonadota; class Gammaproteobacteria; order Enterobacterales; family Morganellaceae; genus Providencia; species Providencia sp. PROV255. The sequence goes on from NZ_JAMPMI010000013.1 coordinate 14,697, forward strand.
GATATGGATTTAAAACAACTCAAACGCCCACTGCATATATTAGCCACAGCAGATGAAGAAACATCGATGGCTGGTGCGCGTTATTTTGCAGCCAGTACAACATTAAGACCAGATTTTGCAATTATTGGCGAGCCAACATCGTTACAACCGATTCGCGCGCACAAAGGGCATTTATCAAATGCTATCCGCATTACTGGGCAATCGGGGCACTCTAGTGACCCAGAACGTGGCGTCAATGCAATTGAATTGATGCATGAGTCTATTTCCCACCTAATGGACTTACGAAATACGTTAAAAGAACGATTTAACAACCCTGCATTTGTCATTCCCTACCCGACGATGAACTTTGGTCATATTCATGGTGGTGACGCAGCCAACCGAATTTGTGGTTGTTGTGAATTACATATGGATATTCGTCCGCTACCTGGGTTAACTTTGCAAGATTTAGATGAACTACTTAATGAAGCTCTTGAGCCGGTTAGTGCCCGTTGGCCAGGTCGCTTGACGGTTGAATCCATGCATCCGCCGATCCCTGGCTATGAATGCCCAACGGACCACAAAATGGTCGCAGTGATTGAGCAATTGTTAGGGCAAAAAGCAGATACCGTGAATTACTGTACTGAAGCACCGTTTATCCAAGAGCTCTGCCCAACGTTGGTTCTTGGCCCTGGTTCTATTGAGCAAGCACATCAACCTGATGAGTTTATTGATATGCGCTTTATTGAGCCTACTCGCCAATTAATTAGCCAAATGATTGAGCACTTCTGTTTCACTGAGTAAATCTGACTAGCCATAGATTCAAGCGCGACACTGAAAAGAGTCGCGTTTTTTATCATGAATTATTTTCCTGTTGCCTTTGAAAAAACCTCAGCGTCATAATTTAATTTAAGTATTGACTATTGATACCGATCTGGTAATTTCTTTTAGACGTCTAAACGTATAGACGCACGAATGGATATAATAACGTACAAAAAATAGTTAGTCTGCAAATTGCGAGGTTACAGGGTATGAGCTTTTTTCACGCAAATCAGCGCGAAGCGCTAAATCAAAATTTAGCTGAGTTAGATGGCCAAATTAATGTTTCATTTGAATTTTTCCCACCTCGCAGTGAAGAGATGGAGCAGACACTATGGAAATCCATCGATCGGCTCAAAAACCTGAAACCTAAATTTGTCTCCGTGACTTATGGTGCGAATTCCGGTGAACGTGATAGAACGCACAGCATCATCAAAGATATTAAAGATAAAACCGGTTTAATTGCCGCCCCTCACCTAACTTGTATTGATGCAAGCCCTGATGAACTGAAAGCCATTGCTCGTGACTATTGGAATAATGGTATTCGTCATATTGTTGCTCTGCGTGGTGATTTACCTGACAACAGCCGTAAACCAGATATGTATGCCGTTGATTTGGTTGAGTTGCTAAAAGGTGAGGCGGATTTTGATATTTCTGTCGCTGCCTACCCTGAAGTCCACCCAGAAGCCAAAAGTGCTCAAGCCGATTTAATTAGTTTAAAAAAGAAAATTGATGCGGGTGCTAACCGTGCAATTACTCAATTTTTCTTTGATGTTGAAAGCTATTTACGTTTTCGTGACCGCTGTGTCGCAACTGGCATTGATGTGGAAATTGTACCGGGGATCTTACCGGTCTCTAACTTTCGCCAACTTGAGCGCTTTGCTAAACTGACTAACGTACGCATTCCTGCGTGGATGAGCAAAATGTATGAAGGATTAGACGATGACCCAGAAAGCCGTAATCTTGTCGGTGCATCCATTGCCATGGACATGGTTAAAATTCTTAGCCGTGAAGGCGTAAAAGATTTCCACTTTTACACATTGAACCGTTCTGAGCTCACCTATGCTATCTGCCATACTTTAGGCGTTAGGCCTTAGCCCCTCAATGTCGTGATATATTTTTAAAAGTACATCACGACATTGCTTTATGAAAGTTTCCTAATTCCACTTAGTTAAACTCATTGAAACCGAAAAATTCCAACAATGAGTATTAAATATGAAAGTTGAGTCCAATATCTCTTCGGTGAATACTTCACCATCCACCTCGATTAAAACAGCCGCATTCCCTACTGGATCATTTGAACAACGGGATGTCGTGATTATTAATCCCTATATGAATGGAGGTGGGGATAAAGCACTGGGTAATAAAGTCGCAAACATTGCATTAAATGATGGCTGCAGAGTATCCATAATTTCAATGAATGCTGACGATATTGCAAAAATGGACTGTCGTAATTTGTCGTTAAATGACCCCACTTTTAATTCAATTGACCAATTGAGAAATCCATTACTTATTATTACTCCAATTAGCACACTGGAATCTCAACAAATTGAGTTTTGCATCACGCGGCTATGTCAATATCTTGATTTTAACAAACAAAAAGTAATGATCCTTGATGAAATGGATGTCCTTCCTCAAGACAGTAAACTACGAGAATGTATAAAGCACCTATATCATAATGGGTTTAAAAATATCCACGCTTATAACTTAGGGTTAAATAATGGGATAGGTTATTTAGCAACAGAACAGAAACAGATAGATAATATTAAACACCGTTTCAGATATGAGTTATCCAACTTAATGGATAGTTATAATTTATCGTTAGCAAAAGATACCCACCACTATTTAGCCTATCTCAGTGCTGAACCTGTGTACCGGCAAGCCAAGCTCCCCATGCACAGTGCACAATTGTTCATAACTAATAAACTTATAGAGACACAGCATGATAATAAAGATACAAATTTTATTATTGTGATACGCCAGCTAGCCAATTGCTATCGTGATAATTTCAATATAGAAGAATTTGTTAGGCATACAAAACACTACTTTGACGGTAAAGAAACTGTTTCCTCAGCCATACAAGAAATACTGACAAAAAAAGAAGCAGGGAAATTTGGTTCGCCAATGTTATTTTCAAAAGCACAATTATATCTTGCAGATACAGAACAAGGGAAATTAGAAAAACTTTTTGAGCTTAAAGGTACTGGAAACCGACAAATTAATATTGTTGTAACTGAATCCCTCCCCAAAAATATTTTTGAGGATTTCATGTGCTTGGCTGATTCCGGCATGATGAGCGGTGATCAGTCACTTAGTGAGTATTTATCCTTAAAAAACGCCGTGCCTTACTACGACATGCAACCATGGAAAGAGGGAGTTGCTGATGGCTTAATCAAGTATGCAGAACAACATGGAACCAAAGATACTATGGTTTCTAAAATCAGTGGTTACAAACTTAATGGCGGCACTAGGGCTTTCTATTTAAATGCAACCCAGTATATTCCACCGACTCCAGAACAATTAGCTCAAGAAGAGGCAACTAATAAGAAAATTGCTAGCTTAAAAGCCAATGGTAAAATTCGTGAGTTCATCACGCCAAAAAAAGAATGGAAAAGATGGGATCAGTAGAAAGCAAGTCACTAATCGAGCAGAAAGCGGGATCACTCCGCCATCCTTTCACACCAATGTATGTACGGCTCCGTATATGGCGGTTCCTATCTATATTGAAATAAATCCAATACATGAATCTGTTTCGTTCATTGTGCCTACAAGCCGCTCAGAAAGCATATGTGATTTGTCGCTCGTGATATGCTATTGGTTAGCTAGCACTACTTTAGTTAGCTTAAAAATAAAGATCATCAATTATCCGGAACTGGCTATTTATATTTATTGTTTACAAAAGAGCTTCTATTTTTTACAAAAATACATTGACGTGATATCGAAACTGGTTAGTTTTCCGACCCACATATCCATAATAAAACCAGTGTTATTATCTTCTATATTCAAGTTTATCTTACCGCAATAAATATATTTAACGGTTAATGGTATAAATTAATTTTTAATATAATGAAAATTATAGCTTAAATATCAACCACAGAATTTAACATTACTGAAATATTAAATCCCCACAAATAATCATGTATTTCTCCTACAATTATCGCCCCATGCAAAATCAAATAAAAATAGCTAAAAAGCTAAATTCATAGAAATAAAAACCATAAAAATGTAATAATTCAGTTAAATTATGCAGTTTTTAGTATCATCTTATAAACACAAATCACCCTTTGATAAAATTATCTATCAAAAAAACAATCGCAAACCATCATTCACTCCACTATTACTTTCTAATTATGACATTTTTCATTAAATTATCTTTTTTATTTGAACGCTTTTGAATTTTTCAAAAGTCAGCGTATATTTAATATTGAGCTCAAAATTAATACTATTTAATTACCACATGGTTATTGAGGAATTAAGAAATGAGTAATAATGCATTAAATTCAAAACACAATGGAATGGATGATGTCTACGCATCATTAGAATTATCCAAATCATTACCAAAAACCAAATTTCCATTGAAAGAACAAGCACCACGTAATGTATTTAGTGCAGTACGCGATGAATTAATGTTAGATGGGAATTCACGCCAAAACTTAGCGACATTCTGCCAGACATGGGTAGATGATGAAATTCGTGATTTGATGGATTTGTCTATCGACAAAAACATGATAGACAAAGATGAATATCCACAAACGGCTGAAATTGAAAACCGCTGTGTACATATGTTAGCAGATTTATGGAATTCACCAGATGCAGAAAATACCCTTGGTTGTTCAACCATCGGGTCCTCAGAAGCTGCAATGCTTGGTGGGCTCGCGTTAAAATGGCAATGGCGCAAAAAACAAGCCGCTAAAGGGAAGCCGACTGATAAACCCAACTTAATTTGTGGCCCAGTTCAAATCTGTTGGCACAAATTTGCCCGTTATTTCGATGTTGAACTCAGAGAGATTCCACTTGAAGGCGACCGCCTTATCATGACACCGGAAGAGGTGCTCAAACGCGTCGATGAAAATACCATTGGTGTGGTCCCAACGCTTGGGGTGACATTTACCTGCCAATATGAGCCCGTCAAAGCCGTACATGATGCGCTCGATAAACTGCAAAAAGAGACTGGATTGGATATCCCTATCCATGTGGATGGTGCGAGTGGCGGGTTCTTAGCCCCATTCTGTGCGCCAGACTTAGAATGGGATTTCCGCTTACCACGCGTAAAATCCATTAATGCATCCGGCCATAAATTTGGTTTAGCCCCATTAGGCGCTGGCTGGGTAATTTGGCGTGAAGCCAAAGATCTCCCAGAAGAATTGATTTTTAATGTGAATTATTTAGGTGGCAACATGCCAACATTCGCACTCAATTTCTCTCGTCCTGGTGGCCAAATCATTGCTCAATATTATAATTTCTTGAGACTAGGTCGCGAAGGCTATGCAAAAATCCACAACGCTTGCTACGCAACCGCACAATATCTCAGCCGTGAAATTGAAAAATTAGGGCCATTTGAAATGATTTTTGATGGTGATAGCCAAACTGGTATCCCGGCATTAGCCTGGAAACTAAAAGAAGGCACAACCACCAGCAAATATTCCCTCTATGACATCGCAGACAAACTGCGTAGTCGCGGCTGGCAAGTTCCCGCCTATTCCATGCCAGCAAACCGTGAAGACCTTGTTATTCAACGTATTCTAGTACGTCATGGTGTTAGTTTAGATTTAGCGGCATTACTGATTGATGACTTCAAACGTACTTTAGAATATTTCGATAAGCACCCCGTCAATCAACCGCTAACGGAAGAAGAAGGCGGCGGCTTTAATCATAGTTAATTCTTTTATTCATGATTGTGTTGTTAACGAGCCAAAGAGCTTTAGGTTCTTTGGCTCCTACTGAGATCCGCCCAGCAAAGGCTGATTGTTTATCGATTTGAGGAGAACTCGTATGGCAACAACGACAGCTCCAGCCGCAAAACAGCTCACATTACTCGGCTTTTTTGCCATTACCGCATCGATGGTGATGGCCGTTTATGAATATCCAACATTTGCGACATCTGGCTTTAGCCTCGTATTTTTCCTGCTATTGGGAGGATTATTGTGGTTTATTCCTGTCGCCTTGTGTGCCGCAGAAATGGCAACCGTGGAAGGTTGGGAGGAAGGTGGTGTATTTGCATGGGTTTCTAACACATTAGGCGAACGCTGGGGATTTGCCGCCATTTCATTTGGTTATTTACAAATAGCAATTGGCTTTATTCCTATGCTGTATTTCGTCTTAGGGGCACTGTCTTATATTTTAAATTGGCCAGAACTTAATACAGACCCTATCACTAAAACAATAGGGGCGCTTGTTATTCTCTGGGTATTGGCTTTCACTCAATTTGGTGGAACCAAATACACGGCAACCATTGCAAAAATCGGTTTCTTCGCAGGTATTTTGCTCCCAGCTCTAATTTTAGTCTTTTTAGCGATCAGCTATTTAGTTAGCGGCTCACCATTAGCTATTGAAATTAGTACTGAAACTTTTATTCCTGATTTCACCAAAATTGGCACACTAGTGGTATTTGTTGCCTTTATTTTGAGTTATATGGGTGTTGAGGCATCCGCAACCCACGTCAATGAGATGAAAAACCCCGGCCGAGATTACCCCGCAGCGATGTTTTTACTGATGATAGCGGCAATTTGTTTAAGCTCAATTGGTGGGTTATCGGTGGCAGCCGTGATCCCAAACAGTGAAATTAATTTATCTGCTGGTGTAGTACAGACATTCAATGTGCTTGTCACACACTTTAATTCCTCCCTTGAATGGGCCGTAAGAATTATTGCTGCATTATTATTACTTGGTGTGCTGGCTGAGATTGCTTCTTGGATTGTGGGGCCATCCCGCGGTATGTATGTCGCGGCACAGAAAGGCATTCTGCCGCAAAGCTTTGCCAAGGTGAATAAAAATGGCGTGCCGGTAACACTGGTGATTTCCCAATTACTGATCACAACAGTGGCAATTATTGTCCTCACCAATACTGGGGGCGGTGGCAATATGTCATTCCTTATTGCGCTCGCCTTAACCGTAGTTATCTATTTATGTAGCTATTTCATGCTATTTCTCGGTTACATGCATTTAGTGTGCAAGCAACCAGAGAAAAAACGTGCATTTAATATTCCCGGAGGAAAAGGCGTTAAAGTTCTCGTCGCATTAGTTGGCTTCATTATTTCTATCTTAGCCTTTATTGTTTCATTCTTCCCACCGAGCTCTTTACCTGAGGGGGCGAGTGATAATACCTATGTGACATTACTTACGGTTAGCTTTGTGATTATTTTCTTACTTCCCTTTGTGATTTATGCTTTCCATAACAAACAAGGTAAAAAAACGAATGTCGCGATGGTGCATATCAAAACGCACAATGCGCCAGCTAACCATTTCTTTATTCACCCTCGAGCTCGCTCTACATATCACTTGATTCATCATGATAAACCAGATGATGGCTCATCCAATTCGTAATACCCTGTAAAAATAATGAGGGCTACCATTTGGTAGCCCTCATATTATTCAAGTATTTTAAAAATCAACAAACTAACCCGTATTACGCATACCTGCAGCAACCCCTGCAATCGTTACCATCAAGGCTTGCTCGACACGTGGGTCTGGGTGCTCTTGTTGGCGAGAACGATGTAAAAGCTCTGCTTGTAAGACGTTTAATGGGTCGGTATAGACATTACGTAACGCGATAGATTCTGCTATCCAAGGTAAATCCGCCATTAGCGCTTCGTCTTTCGAAACCGCCAATACGCTTTTAATATCCTCAGACAACTGGTCACGTAGTTTTTGCCCTAATGGCCATAAGCGCTCTTCCACTAAGCGGTGGTCATAATATTCTGCCAGCCATAAGTCTGCTTTTGCATAAACCATTTCTAACATCGCAATACGTGTATTAAAGAATGGCCACTGCTGCCACATTTCATCAAGAACAGCTTGTTTGCCTTCTTTCTCAATGACATGTTTCAGTGCTGCACCAGCGCCTAGCCATGCGGGAAGCATTAAACGGTTCTGCGTCCATGCAAAGATCCATGGAATAGCACGCAAAGTTTCCACGCCACCCGTTGGTCTACGTTTTGCAGGACGTGACCCAAGCGGTAATTTACCTAACTCTAGTTCAGGCGTCGCAGCGCGGAAATAAGGGACAAAATCCGGTTGTTCACGCACATAATCACGGTACATCGCGCAAGACACATCAGATAGTGAATCCATCACGGACTTCCACTCATCTTTTGGCTCTGGTGGTGGTAAAAGATTCGCTTCTAATATTGCACTCGCGTATAAGGCAAGGCTGCTAATCGTGACTTGTGGCAAGCCGAATTTAAAACGGATCATTTCGCCTTGTTCTGTTACCCGCAGCCCACCTTTTAAACTACCTGGTGGTTGAGAAAGTAATGCTGAATGTGCAGGTGCACCGCCGCGGCCAATTGTACCGCCACGCCCATGGAATAATGTCAGTGTGACACCTTCTTTCTCACACAGCTTAATGAGTGCATCTTGTGCACAATATTGCGCCCATGACGCCGCCATTACCCCTGCATCTTTAGCCGAATCGGAGTAACCAATCATCACCATTTGGCGGTCATCAATAAGGTCACGATACCACTCAATGCTTAAAAGCTTGGTCATCACGCTTTCAGCGTTGTTTAAATCTTCCAGTGTTTCAAATAGTGGCGCTACTGGCAAACGGACTGATGCTCCATTCTCTTTCAGCAACAATTTTACCGCCAACACGTCTGACGGAACTTTCGCCATTGAAATAACATAAGCTGCGATAGAATCATTTTTGGCTTTCGCAATCACACGGCAAGTTTCAAATACTTCCTGTGTTTCTGCGCTCGGTTGCCAGTCTTGAGGGATCAGTGGGCGTAACGATTGTAGCTCTGCCAGCAAGAATTGTTGTTTTTCCTCTTCTGACCACTGTGAGTAATCACCCAACCCTAAATACTGAGTTAGCTCTGCAATGGCTTCAGTGTGACGAGTGCTTTCTTGGCGGACATCAATACGTACCAGTTGCAAACCAAAGCTACGAATACGGCGCAGAGTATCCAACAACTGACCATTCGCAATGATTTTCATATTGCAGGCAATTAATGATTGATAACATGCATATAGCGGGTCCCATAACTGGGCGTTGTCTACCAATAAGTCTGCTGGTGGTAAAACTTGCTCGCCTTTAACACGGCGCTCTAAATACTCTAATGTCGAGAATAATTGACTACGTAAATTTTTCGCAATTTGGCGATAAGGCTCATCAACGTCATCTCCCCCTGCTAGCGCACGCAGCTCTGGGGTTGCTTCTGTCATTGAAAGCTCTGAAACCAACACTTGAATATCTTTGAGGAATAAGTCCGCCGCTTTCCAGCGGCTCAGTAATAGCACCTGACGAGTCACATCCGCAGTCACGTTCGGGTTGCCATCACGGTCGCCTCCCATCCATGAGGTAAAGCGGATTGGATTCGCTTCAACGGGTAATACCGCGCCGATTGAATCTTCCAACTGTTCATTAAATTCACGTAAGAAAGCGGGCACCCCTTCCCACAATGAATTTTCAACAACGGCAAATCCCCATTTCGCTTCATCAATGGGCGTTGGGCGAATTTTACGAATTTCATCGGTATGCCATGATTGCGCCACTAATTGGCGTAAGCGGCGCATGATATTATTACGTTCATAATCTGCAATATCATCATGGTCGAGTTGTGATAAGCAGTTGTTTACCTCAACCAGTTTATGGATCAACGTACGGCGGGCAATTTCCGTTGGGTGAGCCGTTAAAACTAGCTCAATTGAAAGCTGTTCAACCGCTTTTTGAATATCGCCATCCGTGAAGTTTTTGCCTTTTAATCGGCTAAACAGATTTTTCAATGCCACTGGATTACTTGCCGCTTCACCGTGAGGCGAAATGCTGTGATATTGCTCAGCAACGTTTGTCAGGTTTAAGAATTGGTTAAATGCCCTTGCAACGGGTAGCAATTCATCATTAGAAAGATTTTGTAATGTCATCAGCAGTTTTTGGCGCTGAACTTCATTACCTGCACGGGAAGATTTGGAAAGCTTACGAATGGACTCAACTTTGTCGAGTATATCCTCACCTAAGGCTTCCTTGATGGTATCGCCGAGTAGCTTACCCAGCATACTGACATTACTGCGCATTGCGGAATATTGCTGATTCATGAGACTCCTGACCTTGTGCTTCTGGCAGAATGCATTCCCGCACGGTTCACGGTTAACAGACTGCACCCAGTTTCCTGTAACAAAATTTCAGTCGGCTGCGTTAGAGTTGTCGTTTTGTGATGCAGGCCGCTAAATTTACCCTTCAGTGTATATTCATATCAGAAAAAAATGACTTTGGGGGATTTTTCTGAAATTTAATTACAGCCTTATTTTTATTAATTTTTCTTATTTAAGTATTGTTTCAGCGCAATATATCGTCGATTCAGCACTTTTAAGACATGAATAATGTTTAAGAATTAAATCATCAGAATAAAAAACAGAAAATGAAGGGGTAAATTAAAAATATTCATAATGCATCGGTGCCCTCAATACCACCAAGAACACCAATACACCTGAAAAATGATTATAAAAGTTGAGAGAGCCGGTTGAGATCCGACTGAATAGCGCCAGCGGTCACATCGCGCCCGGCTCCTGGCCCACGGATCACCAATGGGTTGTCTCGATACCAACGGCTCTCGATAGCAAACACATTGTCACCCGGTAATAATGAGGCCAGCGGATGTTCCGGTTTCACGGCTTCCACACCGACTTTCGCTTTGCCTTTTACTGCATCAAACCGTGCCACATAGCGTAGCACTAACCCTAGTTCTTGCGCCGCTTCTAAACGTTGCTGCATCTGCTCATTAATAATGGCGCTATTTTCAAAGAACTCATCGAGTGAACCCGTCTGAGCCTGTTTCGGTACTAAAGATTCCACTCTCACATCATCGGGTTCGATGTCATAACCTGCTTCACGGGCTAAAATAATTAATTTTCGCATGACATCTTGCCCTGATAAATCAATGCGTGGATCTGGTTCAGTTAACCCTTGCTGCCAAGCTTGCTCTACTAGCTCGCTAAATGGGATAGAACCGTCAAACTGTAAAAATAGCCATGATAGCGTTCCAGAAAAAATACCACTGATAGCCAGGATCGAATCACCACTTTCTTTTAAGTCCCGTACCGTATAGTTAATCGGTAACCCTGCACCTACTGTTGCGTTGTATAGCCAGTGACGACCTGTTTTCGAAAACGCATCGCGTATTTGACGATATTGTGCCGTTTGCGCTGCCCCTGCAATTTTATTTGCACTGATCACATGAAAACCATAACTCGCAAAATCCACATAGTTATCTGCCAGTGTCTCACTTGCGGTGACATCTAATACCACTAAATCATCATAAGGATGGGAACGCATCCATAAAAATAGGCTATCGTCCTCATGCTCTACAGCTTCGTCATCAAAGAAAGCCAGCGCACGGCTGGGGTCAATCCCTTGGTAATTCAACAAACTACGGCGGCTGTCTACTACACCTGCTAAGACAAAATCAAAGTCGCTACGTGCCGAAATCTTGTATTGCTCCGCAGCAAAAAGTTCTAACCAACGCGCACCAATATTCCCTTTACCAAATAACACTAAACCAATGCGTTTTTCTGCACGGAATAAGCTCTGGTGCATCCCTTGAATTAAGTGCTCTGTTTGGTTAGAACGCAAAACAGCGACTAAGCTGATGGCATCCTCTGAATGCCAAATAAATTCAACAGGCTGCCCTTTTAATTCCTCATAAAAACGGTGGCTATGTAATGGCTTTTTACACACACCTGCACCGACTAGCGCAACCAAAGAAAAACCTTCACGTAATGATAATGACCCCGGCAACCCGGCTTCTTCAAGGGTATTTAAGGCACTTTCGACAATTTCAGAGGTATAACATAATTGCAGCAAAGAGCGGTCATGATGAATACCACGCGCCAAAGGACGCAATTGAGCACGCTTAAGTAATAAATCCACATCTTTGCAGATTTGTTTAAAATCACGGCCAGCAGCGATGCGCAATTCAATTAAGCACACATCATCATGGCTAGTCACGATTTTTGCCCCTGCTCCTGACGCAAGTACCCGTTCAATTTTTGTTGAGCCCTGCTCCGGTTGATAGCTACACCTTAATTGCAAATCAATATTGCTCACGGAAACGGGTTGTAAAGTGCGTGTATGTAAAACAGGAGCCGCTAAGCGCGCCAATTCACTGGCTTCATCTAGGCGCAATAAGGGCAATAAACAGGCATCTTTCACTTTACGAGGGTCAGCGCTATATACTCCAGCGACATCACTCCAAATCGTTACTTTTCCCACATCTGCCAGTGCACCGACTTGTGTTGCGGAATAGTCACTCCCATTACGCCCAAGCAGTACCGTCTCACCTTGCTGATTACGCGAAATAAAACCTGTCACGACAATACGTCGGTTCGGTAACTGAGTTAACTGTTGTTGCAATAAATAACGCGATTGTGTTTCATCGACCTGCGGTTGTGCCGCACGCTCAGCGCGTAAAAATAAACGCGCATCTAACCAAGCACTCGTCATGCCGGCCTGTGCAAGCACCTCAGCCATAAGGCGCGCAGACCAAATTTCACCGTGCCCTACCACTTCTGCATAAGTCGCATCATTAGTCGGTTTATCCAACAACGCACTTAAACGCTCTAAATCGTGAATAAATAATTGGCTTAATTCTACGGCTTTTTGTTCCGGTAAAAGAGATTCAATTAAATCAAGTTGATAGCGGCGTAACGACTGTTGAGCTTGATGAGCCGAAATACGATCACTTTGGCTTAATTTTAACCAATTGATCAACTGATTAGTTGTACTACCCGCGGCAGAAACCACCATTAAATCACCAGGTTGACTATAGTTCGCCATAATTGCTGCAACGCGTTGATAGCACTTCGCATCGGCTAAACTACTGCCCCCAAACTTATGTAACTGACGGTGACAAGGAGCCACCTCAACCGCTGTTAGTACACTCATCAAAAACTCCGCTAACGTTGTCCCGCAACCTGAAATGCGTGATCTAAGTCTGTGATTAAATCCTGAGGATCTTCAATCCCCACTGAAATTCTTAGCAAGCTATCTGTAATCCCCGCTTGCGCACGAGCTTCTGCTGACATACCTGCATGCGTCATTGTCGCAGTATGGGAAATCAATGTTTCCACCCCACCCAATGACTCCGCCAATGTAAACAGGCTAAGTGAGCGAAGAAAATGGCGAAGTTGTGACTCATCACCTGCAAATTCAAAACTCAACATGGCGCCAAAACCTTTTTGTTGTTTCAGCGCTATTTCGTGCCCAGGATGATCTTCCAATGCAGGATAATACAATTTTTTCACTAAAGGCTGCGATTTAAGATATTTTACGATCTCTTGTGCGTTTTGCTGTTGCTGTAACACACGAGGGGATAGAGTTCGGATGCCTCTTAATAATAAGTAGCTATCAAAAGCGCCCCCAGTGACACCAATATTATTCGCCCACCACGCTAATTCTATTGCCCATTTTTCCTCTTTGGCAATCACTACACCAGCCACAATATCTGAATGACCATTAAGGTATTTTGTACATGAATGCACAACAAAGTCAGCCCCTAATGACAGTGGTTGCTGGAGGATAGGGCTTAAAAATGTATTGTCGACAACCACTAACGCGCCAACATCATGCGCTAATTGCGCAATATGCTGTATATCAAAAATTCTTAATAATGGGTTACTGGGTGTTTCAATTAAGACTAATTTAGGTTTTTTAGCGAGCGCAGCTCGTAATGCAGATTCATCACTTTGATCGACAAATTGCACTTGGTAAGCCCCACGCTGACTTTGGCTATTAAATAACCGATAACTTCCACCATAACAATCATGAGGTGCAACTAATAGATCACCGGGCTGTAAAAAAACAGTACAGAGTAAATGAAGCGCTGACATCCCACTGTTGGTCATTACTGCGCCGCTCCCCCCCTCAAGCTGTGCCAATGTTTTTTGCACAATATCGCGACCTGGATTTCCACGGCGTGAGTAGTCATGTGCGCGAGGCTCATTAAAATCAGTGAAGTTATAGGTGCTAGACAAATAAATGGGAGGCACAACACAACCAAATTGTTGGTCATCATTTAATCCATTATGAATTGCGATGGTTGACGGCTTGTAAGTCATAAACGCTTCTCCTGAACAGTGATAGGCCAAATCATACCCATCGGATGTTTAGACGTCAATATATCTAGACGTCTAAACCTCTTTACGTTTATATCAAGTAATGGAATAATCAGCCTTAATAATTATGTGTAAATTGATAGTCAATCGCATAAGTGGATTTAACTTGTTAATTTTAAACATTATTTTTTATTAAAATAAGTGAATCCTCATCGAACATATATGCAGATATTCTCGATTTAGAGCTTAGAATAAGTTCCTATTAAAAAGAATATGTATATTATTTTTAATTATTACTGAAAATATCCAAGGTAACCCATGGCTGAATGGAATGGTGAGTATGTCAGTCCGTATGCTGAACATGGCAAAAAGAGTGAGCAAGTAAAGAAAATTACAGTATCTATTCCTTTGAAGGTACTAAAAATTTTAACTGATGAGCGTACTCGCCGTCAGATCAACAACTTACGTCATGCCACTAACAGTGAATTACTGTGTGAAGCATTTTTGCATGCATTCACAGGCCAACCACTGCCAAATGATGAAGACTTGCGTAAAGAACGTAATGACGAGATCCCTGAAGCCGCAAAAGAAATCATGCGCGAATTAGGTATCGACCCTGAAACGTGGGAATATTAATCCTAATTAGTCGCCATTACGTGCCTCAAAGTTTTAACTACGTCGCAAACCTTGCGACGTAGTGCCTTTCCTTATATTTTATTCAAGATAGCTATAACTATAATGGCGATACGCTCAAGTCTAAAGTCAAAGTACGCAGTAATGACATCATGCTCGGTGTCGTTTATCACTTCTAATTTCTTCATTTAGACATAAAAACGCTTATTTTGGGCATTAAAAAAGGGAAACTCAGTTTCCCTTTTTTTCGCATTTCACAAGTTCGATTATTTTTTAGAACCTGGGATGCTGAAACGTTGGTTGAAGCGATCAACACGACCACCAGTCGCAACATCACGCTGTTTACCAGTATAGAACGGGTGGCAGTTACCACAAACGTCCAGGTTCAGCGAGTGACCAGCAGTTGAATTAATTTTCATTACATTACCGCAAGAACAAGTTGCAGTAACTTCTTCGTATTTAGGGTGAATACCTTTTTTCATGGGAGAACCTCTATTAAGGCCGTGTCGCCATTCCAGCCCTAACGCCGGACACCACACGTCGTGTTGATTGAATTTAATATATTGGTAAAAATAAATACCAAAGGCGGCGGATCATACAGAAATTCTGTTTATCACGCAATGAAAACTGAGTAAATTTTGTGGTACTCTAGTCAACAATCGCTCGCATTATCGCATAAAAAATAGACGGAAACCCAGATATGATCGTCGTTCAGGTGGCTTTACCTGTCCCATTAAACCGCACATTTGATTATCGCCTTCCTGATAACATGCCACTGCCAGTGATTGGCAGCCGTGTTATGGTACCGTTTGGCAAGCGTCAAGCCTTAGGTATTGTGGTAAAACACAGCGATAAAAGCGAGTTTGCTGAAGATAAATTAAAAGCTATCGAACTGGTTCTCGACCATCAAACGCTCTTCCCAGATGATATTTGGCAACTATTATTGTGGTCTTCCCAATACTATCACTACCCAATTGGCGAAGTACTATTCCACGCATTACCCACTCTATTGCGCCAAGGTAAACCTGCAGAATTTACCCCTATTTGGCAATGGCAAGTGACAGATGAAGGCTTAGCCGTTGACCTTAATGAGCTCAAACGCTCCCCAAAACAACAGCAGGCCCTCGCACTTTTACGTCGTAGACCCGTTTATCGCCATCAAGTGAATGAGCTTGAAATCAGTGAAAGTGCTCTACAAGCACTGAAAAAGAAAGCTTATATTGAGTTACATCCCGTTCAACCGACGAGCGAAAAATGGCAACCAAACTTTACAGTTTGCGGTGAACGGTTGCGGCTTAATAGTGAGCAAGCCACCGCTGTCGGTGCTATACGCGCTGAAGATAACCAATTTTCGCCATGGCTGCTCGCAGGGATAACGGGGTCCGGTAAAACAGAAGTGTATCTGAGCGTATTGGAAAATGTTCTTGCTCAAGGTAAACAAGCTTTAGTTTTGGTGCCTGAAATTGGCTTGACCCCACAAACTATCAGCCGCTTTCGTGAGCGCTTCAATGCGCCTGTTGATGTTTTACACTCAGGGCTGAACGATAGCGAACGTTTAGCAGTTTGGCTACGCACCAAGCAAGGTCAAAATGCCATTATTATTGGTACACGTTCGGCACTGTTCACGCCTTTCGCCCACCTTGGCATTATTATTATTGATGAAGAGCATGACAGCTCATACAAACAACAGGATGGTTGGCGTTATCATGCACGTGATTTAGCCGTTTTTCGCGCTAAAAAGAACAATATTCCTATTGTGATGGGCACTGCGACGCCATCGTTAGAAACCTTACTAAATGTACAGCAACATAAATATCGGCAATTAAATCTCACTATTCGTGCCGGTAATGCACGCCCTGCGGCTCAACATCTTATTGACTTAAAAGGCCAGCCACTAAAATTTGGCCTTTCTCACTTATTAATTCAACATATTAAAGAACACCTTGCACAAAATAATCAGGTGATTTTATTTTTAAATCGCCGTGGTTATTCCCCAGCATTAATTTGCCATGAATGCGGATGGATTGCTGAGTGCCAGCGCTGTGACCACTATTACACCTTGCATCAAAATTTCCATCAATTACGCTGCCACCATTGTGACAGCCAGCGCCCAGTTCCTCATCAATGCCCACAATGTGGTTCAACGCATTTAGTGCCTGTTGGAATGGGAACTGAGCAACTTGAGGAAGGTATTTGTGAACTGTTCCCTGACACTCCCGTTACGCGTATTGACCGTGATACCACGAGCCGTAAAGGCGAACTGGAACAACATTTAAATCAAGTACATGAAGGAGGAGCTCGAATTCTTATTGGCACACAGATGTTAGCCAAGGGCCACCATTTCCCTGATGTCACCTTAGTCGCCTTATTAGATGTTGACGGAGCTTTGTTCTCGAGTGATTTTCGTGCAGCCGAACGGTTTGCTCAATTATACGTACAAGTTTCTGGCCGAGCAGGGCGAGCCGGTAAACAAGGTGAAGTGTTCTTACAGACCCACCATCCCGAAAACCCACTGTTGCTCACACTACTTGAAGAGGGCTACAACGCATTTACCCAAGAAGCGATGGAAGAGCGCAGGATCGCCATGCTACCGCCTTACACCAACCATATATTGATCCGCTCAGAAGATCACAATAACCAAGATTCGCGTCAATTTCTGCAAAATGTGCGGCAATATATAACCCAACACCCACAAAGTGATGCAAAAATGTGGATTTTAGGCCCCTCGCCGTCGATTCAAGCTAAACGTGGCGGCCGATTCCGCTGGCAATTGCTATTGCAACACCCTTCGCGACTTTATTTACAACAGTTTATGGCGAAACTGTTACCAGAAATTCTTCAACAACCAGAAAGCCGCAAAGTAAAATGGAATATTGATGTGGACCCAACTGATTGTTAACCCATGAACAATGTTAAAGGATTCATTTTATCTAGCCATTTAACTTTATAGGCTATAACCAATATTGTCTTTGCAGCATATTGATAACTTTGAATTATTTACCCTATAATGCTAAACAACTAAATTGAGCGCTTTTTACACACATTGAGTTTCATTTATCTTTTTACCCTTAGAATTATTTTCAAAATTTGCGAAGCAGCTCTAAAAAATGACGCAAGTCACACTTTTTATGCAAACTAGGTAACAGATATTATTGAGAAACCAATTAGAATAGCTACTAATAATGACGTACTTGCGCCATTCAAAAAAAGCAAACGATTAAATCAATCTAAGGAAGGCGTTGTGGAAAGTAAAAAACACAATAACACGGCAACGATGAAAGATGTTGCTAGTGCCGCGGGCGTTTCGACAGCGACGGTGTCAAGAACACTCATGAACCCGGAAAAAGTTTCTTTGCAAACACGCCAAAAAGTCGAACAAGCGGTGATGGATGTTGGTTATTATCCTCATAACCTTGCTAGAAGCTATAAGCGCAATGAATCAAAAACTATTCTTGTGCTTGTTCCCAATATCCGCGATCCGTTCTTTAGTGATGTCGTCTGCGGGATTGAAGAAATCGCTGCTCAAGAAGGCTATTTTGTTTTGATTGGAGACTGTAAACACCAAGAAAAACAAGAAAATGCTTTTATTAATCTCATTATTACTAAACAAATTGATGGTATGGTTTTACTGGGTTCCAATATTCCGTTCGATATCTCAACGGAAGAGCAGAAAAACCTTCCTCCGATAGTGATGGCAAATGAATTTGCGCCTGAGCTAAAACTGCCTACTGTGCATATCGATAACCTCACGGCTGCATTTAATGCGACACATTACCTGCAAAAACAAGGCCATAAACTGATTGCTTGTATTGCAGGGCCTGATCATATGCCTTTAAGTCAATACCGTTTAGAAGGTTATAAAAAAGCCATGTTGCGCACAGGCGAAAAATTGCGTGAAAATTATATTATTCGTGGCGATTTTACCCATGAAGGTGGCGCTGAAGCCGTGAAAACATTAATGTCACTTCCCGAACCACCTACTGCTATCTTTTGTCACAGTGATATCATGGCGATTGGTGCGATGTGGCAAGCGAAAAAAATGGGCTTGAAGCTCCCTGATGACCTTTCTTTTGTTGGTTTCGATAACTTAGAGCAATCAAAATACACCTTGCCAGCCCTAACAACTATTAATCAACCTCGTGCTGAAATTGGTCATCATGCGATGCAATTACTGCTTGAGCAAATCCATGGACACAATGTAAACCCGGGTTCACGTCTCCTAGATTCTGATTTAATCATCAGAGAGAGCACAAAAGCGCCTAAAAGCTAGTCAAAGTTGCTCGGGTTAAGTAACATGTTAAGCCAAATGATGACGAACAATTGATAACTAGTGAATTAATAGCGTGGCACAAAAAGATTATGTAGCTCGGGGGCGCTCATCCGCCCGTAAAAAAAGCAAAGGTAAATCAAAGAAAGCACAAGGACTACCAATGACAACATTGGTTGTTGCTGTGGCAATTGTCGTGCTATTTGTTGGCGGCCTGTTTTATATCACTCAAAATAAAAAGGACACACCGCCCCCCCAAGTTGTCACACCAACAACACCGGGAAGTACGCTTCCACCAAAGCCTGAAGAACGTTGGCGCTATATTAAAGAGCTCGAACGCCGTGGTGTGGATATGCCAAATATTCAACAACCGAGTACTGGCAATAATATTGTGCGCCCATCAGATTTAACACCTGAACAGCGCCAGCTATTAGAACAAATTGATTCTGACAGACGCCAGCCTGTCACTAACTTGCAAGAAATCCCTGCAAACGGTAAACCAGTACCGCGCTCCCAAGTGCTCATCAATGAGCCAACTCAACCTGTCGAGCCAGTACAACGTAAACCAGCGGTCAATATCCCTCCAAAACTTGAGGCTCAACCAACCGCGCCCGCAGCTCAGCCACAAACGGCACCAAGCACTAAACCGACAAACAGCTTGCAAAATATGGTTGTTCAATGTGGTTCATTCCGTACAGCAGAACAAGCCGAGTCTGTGCAAGCTACTTTGGCATTCTCAGGTATTGAAAGCCGTGTAAGCGCAGGTGGAGGTTGGCACCGTATCGTTTTAGGGCCTTATTCCAAGTCAACTGCCGAAAAAATGCGTGACCGAGCAGCAAGTGCAGGTGTTTCCGGTTGTATTCTTCGTGCTTCTGGGGGTTGAAAAATTCCTCCTTCCCCCCCATGTACTGTTTTAATGTACTCATGAGCGGTACTTTGTGGCTTCAACCTAGTTCAAGTGATAGTTAATTAGACAACTATCACTTGAATTTATTCTTTTGAAAATCACATACAACCGCATTTTTTTGTAATAAACCAGGGGCTAACTCATGACAACAATCGTAAGTGTTCGCCGTAATGGCCAGGTCGTAATTGGTGGTGATGGACAGGCGACGATGGGTAATACCGTCATGAAAGGCAATGTCCGCAAAGTTCGCCGTTTATACAACGACAAAGTCATTGCCGGATTTGCCGGTGGCACCGCAGACGCATTCACATTATTTGAACTGTTTGAGCGCAAACTCGAACTTCATCAAGGCCATTTAACGAAAGCAGCCGTTGAACTTGCTAAAGATTGGCGCACTGACCGCATGCTTCGCAAGTTAGAAGCCTTGTTAGCTGTCGCCGATGAACACACTTCACTGATCATTACGGGTAATGGTGATGTGGTTCAACCGGAAAATGACTTAATTGCTATTGGCTCCGGTGGCCCATATGCGCAATCAGCCGCACGTGCTTTGTTAGAAAATACAGACTTAAGCGCCAAAGAGATCGCTGAAAAAGCACTCGCTATTGCAGGTGATATCTGTATTTACACCAACCATAATGTCAACTTTGAAGAAATTTCTTCAAAATCATAAGGATTGCTAGTATGTCCGAAATGACTCCACGCGAAATTGTCAGCGAACTCGACAATCATATTATTGGCCAGAATAAAGCCAAACGTTCTGTTGCGATTGCTCTGCGTAACCGCTGGCGCCGTATGCAGTTAAATGAAGTGTTACGTCACGAAGTCACCCCAAAAAATATTTTGATGATTGGGCCAACAGGGGTGGGTAAAACTGAAATTGCTCGCCGCCTTGCGAAATTAGCCAATGCGCCATTTATTAAAGTCGAAGCGACTAAATTTACTGAAGTCGGCTATGTCGGTAAAGAAGTTGACTCGATTATTCGCGATTTAACTGACTCCGCCGTTAAAATGGTGCGTTTACAGTCTATTGAAAAGAATCGCTATCGTGCCGAAGAAATGGCTGAAGAGCGTATTTTGGACGTTCTTATTCCACCAGCAAAAAATAACTGGGGGCAGTCTGAACCAACGGATGAGCATTCCCCTGCTCGCCAAGCATTCCGTAAAAAATTACGTGAAGGCCAATTAGACGATAAAGAAATTGAAATTGAAGTCGCTGCATCCCCTATGGGTGTTGAAATTATGGCGCCTCCTGGCATGGAAGAGATGACGAACCAGTTACAATCCATGTTCCAAAACTTAGCAGGCCAAAAGCAGAAGCCACGTAAGATGAAAATCAAAGAGGCATTCAAACTGCTAGTTGAAGAAGAAGCGGCTAAATTAGTCAACCCTGAAGAGCTAAAAGAACAAGCGATTGAAGCAGTTGAACAAAATGGTATTGTCTTCATCGATGAGTTCGACAAAATTTGTAAACGTGGTGGCCAAAGCTCGGGGCCAGATGTCTCTCGAGAAGGGGTTCAACGCGATTTACTGCCATTAATCGAAGGCTGCACCATTTCGACTAAGCACGGCATGGTCAAAACTGACCACATTCTGTTTATCGCTTCAGGTGCGTTCCAAGTTTCGAGCCCATCAGACTTGATCCCTGAACTCCAAGGTCGCTTGCCAATTCGTGTTGAATTACAAGCGCTGACAACTGAAGATTTTGTGCGTATTTTGACGGAACCAAATGCCTCATTAACTGAACAGTATAAAGCGCTGATGGCAACAGAAGGCGTGAATATTGAATTCACGACTGACGGTATTCGTAAAATTGCGGAGTCCGCATGGCAAGTCAATGAGTCAACCGAAAACATTGGTGCTCGTCGCTTGCACACCGTGCTTGAGCGTTTAATGGAAGATATTTCTTTCGATGCCAGTGACCGTAACGGGCAAACTATCCAAATCGATGCAGACTATGTCAGACAACACTTAGATGAGCTGGTGGCGGATGAAGACCTGAGTAGATTTATTTTATAATCTTATTAATTATCTGGTTTTCATGTATCCTTAATATACATCGACTAAAGTGCAGCTTTTATCGCTGCACTTTTTTCTATTAAATATTCTGCCCATTACATTGAAAATACTCAGGTATCTCTCTATATGATGGGCTATTAAATTATTAAGAACACATCTCTAAAGAGTTTGAATTATAGGTAACTGCATGCAGTCGACATCCACAACAATAAGTCGTAAACAAGCTTGGATTGAAAGTCTCCGCCCTAAAACCCTACCTTTAGGGGTGATTGCGATTGTGACAGGCTCTGCACTCGCTTATTTAACTAATAATTTTAAATGGCCCGTCGCTTTATTAGCACTCATCACGGCGGGTTTATTACAGATTTTATCTAACCTTGCGAATGACTATGGTGACGCAGTCAAAGGCTCTGATACAGCAGAACGTATTGGTCCATTACGTGGTATGCAAAAAGGTGTTATCACGCAAGCGGACATGAAAAAGGCGCTCAAGCTAAATATTACAGCGGCCTGCCTTTCTGGCTTACTATTAATTATTGTCGCATGTGAAAAGCCAGAGGATGCCATTGGTTTCGTCGCATTAGGCCTTATTGCTATCGTTGCTGCAATTACCTATACCGTTGGCAAAAAACCCTATGGGTACCTAGGGTTAGGGGATATTTCTGTCTTAATTTTCTTTGGCTGGCTAAGTGTTATTGGGACTTATTATTTACAAGCTAATAGTTTTAATATCATCACTGTCCTGCCCGCAACTGCCTGTGGGTTGCTCTCTGTCGCAGTACTGAATATCAATAATATGCGTGATATCGAAAATGATATTAAAGCAGGTAAAAACACCTTAGCGGTACGTTTAGGTCCCCAAGGAGCTCGAATTTATCACACCATTATTATTGTTGCGGCAATTTTATGTTTGGCATTTTTTAACCTAATTTACTTGCACGGGTGGAGTGGTTGGTTATTTTTATTAGCCGTACCGATGCTAATGAACCATTTACGCCGCGTTCTGAGTGACCCTACCCCAGAAGGCATGCGTCCTTTACTCGAAAATATGGTGAAAGCTGCACTCGTGACCAACGTTTTATTCTCCATTGGCGTTGTAATGAGCAAATAACAGTCACTATTTGTCGTTTTTTTGACTTTTTCCGCCTATTTTTAGGCGGCTAACTTTGCCAAGTACTGTTGAAAAGGGATATACTGGCTACCTCTTGCAGCAAAAAAGACCTAACTCCTATGAAATATGATACTTCCGAACTCTGCGATATTTACCAAGAAAGCGTTAATGTGGTAGAACCCCTTTTCTCCAACTTTGGTGGACGTACTTCATTTGGCGGTCAAATCATTACAGTTAAGTGCTTTGAAGATAATGGCCTACTGTATGATTTGCTGGAAGAAGACGGCACTGGGCGCATTCTACTGGTTGACGGTGGCGGCTCTGTCCGTAAGGCACTCATTGATGCTGAAATTGCAAGACTCGCCGTTGATAACCACTGGGAAGGCATTGTGGTTTATGGTGCCGTCCGTCAGGTGGATGCACTAATGGAGCTTGACCTCGGTATTCAAGCTATTGCGGCGATGCCTGCAGGTTGCCCAGATGAAGGCATCGGTGAAAGTGATATCCGCGTTAATTTCGGCGGCGTCACTTTCTTCTCAGGTGATTACCTTTATGCCGATAATACTGGCATTATTCTTTCTGAAGAGCCATTAATCCCGTCTGAGAACGACGATTTTATCGAAGATGACAATATCGACGCATAATCCGTTAAAAATTCTATAAATAAGGGCTGCAATAATTTGCAGCCCTTATTTTTATACTCTAGAACATGGGGTGTGATGAAGATTTCTCTAAATAATTCGTGTTGTAGGTAGGCGGCAAAGTCGATAAGACCCTAGGAGCATACACAAGTATGTGACTAGGGCGAAGAGACGAAGCCAACACCCCTACAACGCGAAGTATGACGAGAAATTACACTTCTTCCATCTTACCCAGCAGAGTCCGTAAACGCTCTTGCCAAGCTTGCTGCTCTTGTTTTAATTGTTCATTTTCACGCACCAGTGAATCCGTACCTGACTTTGCTGTTTCCAACTCTTGGCTTAGTGCACCATTTTTATCTTTTAATTCATCGATTTCCATTTGTAACAGTGTGATTGTATCAATCGCTTGTTGGACTTTGGATTCGAGTTTCTCAAATACTTCAAATGACATAATTCTGGTCTCCCTTATCAGCTTTTACACGATTGTAAGTAGCATGATCCTCTGTGTCCAGTTCCTTCCTTCTGAATCGTAATAACCTTCATAAAAAAACACTGGTCAGATCACATCACAAAGGTCGAATTCATCACTATTTTTGATTGTTTTGTTTCGCTTTAGTGATGCAACACACATTTTTCAATTTCGATATTTCTCGTTTATGTTCTTTAACGATAAATTCACAGTTAATGATTTTCGATTAGAAAATCTTAACTTAAAAAAACATTACAATATTTTTCATTTTCGTAGGATAGAAACATATGAGCCAAATGACGACTACATCACTCACAGGTCAGTGCATCTCAGAGTTTTTAGGGACTGCGCTACTGGTATTTTTTGGTCTAGGCTGTGTTGCTGCCGTTAGAATAGCTGGCGCACAACTAGGTTTATGGGAAATTAGTATTATCTGGGGCTTCGGCGTTGCTTTAGCCGTTTACCTAACAGCGGGTACTTCCGGTGCTCACTTAAACCCAGCCGTTACTCTCGCATTATGGCTATTTGCGTGTTTTGATAAACGCAAAGTCGTCCCTTATATCATCGCACAGATGCTAGGAGGCTTCTTTGCTGCCGCCTTAGTTTACTCAATGTATTCCCCTGTATTTTTCGATTACGACCAAGTCCACCATATCATTAGAGGCTCACAAGAAAGCTTATTCACTGCTGGTGTTTTCTCAACCTACCCTGCACCACAAATTAGTGTTCCTCATGCATTCTTTATTGAGGTCATTATTGCTGCCATTCTTGTTTGCTTAATACTCGCCCTAACCGATGATGGCAATGGTGTCCCTCGTGGCCCACTTGCTCCATTATTAATTGGTATTTTGATTGCCGTCATCGGCGGGTCATTTGGCGCACTCACAGGATTTGCACTCAACCCAGCTCGTGACTTCGGTCCAAAGGTTGTCGCTTATCTCGCTGGTTGGGGTGATATCGCTCTCACCGGTGGCCGCGATATTCCCTATTTTCTCGTCCCATTGACAGCACCTATTGTTGGTGGTCTGCTAGGCGCATTCGCCTATCGCAAACTAATTGGTCGCCACTTACCTTGCATGGTATGTGAAGAAGAGACCAAAACAGAAAAATTATCCGTTAAAAACACCAAATCCTCGGAACAGGCTTAAATTATGACAACTGAAACCACTATTGCGAAAAAGTATATTGTTGCACTCGACCAAGGCACAACCAGCTCACGTGCTGTTGTACTCGACCATGATGCAAATATTGTCAGTATTTCACAACGTGAATTCACCCAAATTTATCCTAAACCAGGCTGGGTAGAACACGACCCAATGGAAATATGGGCATCACAAAGCTCAACACTTGTGGAAGTTCTCGCTAAAGCAGATATTCGTACCGATGAAGTCGCTGGGATTGGGATCACTAACCAACGTGAAACTACCATCGTATGGGAAAAAGCCACTGGTAAGCCCGTTTATAATGCGATTGTGTGGCAATGTCGCCGCACTGCTGATTTTTGTACGCATTTAAAACAAAATGACCGTGATCTAGAGGAATACATTCGCCAAAATACCGGCCTGGTTGTTGACCCCTATTTCTCCGGTACCAAAGTAAAATGGATTTTAGATCATGTTGAAGGTGCACGTGAACGTGCCGAGAAAGGAGAATTACTATTTGGGACTGTCGATACTTGGCTCGTTTGGAAAATGACACAAGGGCGTGTTCATGTCACTGACTACACCAATGCTTCCCGAACCATGTTGTTCAATATCCGTAACCTTGAGTGGGATGACAAAATCCTCAAAGCACTGAATATTCCACGTGCGATGCTCCCTGAGGTACGCCCTTCTTCCGAAGTCTACGGGCAAACCAACATTGGGGGGAAAGGCGGAACACGTATTCCAATTTCAGGGATGGCAGGAGACCAACAAGCCGCACTTTATGGTCAACTGTGTGTTAAATCAGGGATGGCAAAAAATACCTATGGCACTGGCTGTTTCCTACTGCTGAACACCGGCGAAACCGCTGTACGCTCAAATCACGGCCTACTGACGACCATCGCATGCGGCCCAAAAGGCGAAGTCAATTATGCCCTTGAAGGTGCAGTATTCGTCGGCGGTGCGTCTATTCAGTGGCTACGTGATGAATTGAAACTTATCGATGAAGCGACGGACTCTGAATATTTCGCCACTAAAGTAAAAGACAGTAATGGCGTGTATGTTGTTCCTGCCTTTACAGGTTTAGGTGCTCCATATTGGGACCCGTATGCACGCGGAGCAATCTTTGGCTTAACCCGTGGTGCAAACCGCAACCATATCATCCGCGCAACATTAGAATCTATCGCTTATCAAACCCGTGATGTACTTGACGCCATGCAAGCAGACTCTGGTGAACGCTTAAAAGCACTGCGCGTTGATGGGGGCGCTGTCGCTAATAATTTCTTAATGCAATTCCAATCAGATATTTTAGGTACCCCTGTCGAGCGCCCTGAAGTGCGAGAAAGCACCGCACTGGGTGCAGCCTACCTTGCTGGTTTAGCGGTTGGTTTTTGGAGTAACCTTGATGAGTTACAAAGTAAAGCCACCATTGAGCGCGTATTCAAACCGGGTATTGAAACAACAGAACGTAATTTCAAATACGAAGGGTGGAAAAAAGCGGTTGCCCGTGCTCAAGAATGGGAAGATCGCGGTTAATTTTTAATTCAAAACAAATCGCTCAAAGGCAGCACTGAAGTGCTGCCTTTCTTTTTCATAAAACTAATTAACTAATAAATATAAAATCAATAATCAGATTAATAATAAATTAGAAGAACAATAAATATTTATTTAAAGTTATCTAGTAAGAGGAAAATTACCTATTGATATTTTAAGAAATAAATAAAGGATACGGTTATGGAAAACCGATACGAAGAACAAAATAAACCCATTTCATCCATTAAAAACCAATATGATAGCAATATTAAACAACAACCATTAAAAATTGGCTTATACGCAAATAAAAGTAGGGTCGTAGTTATTGATAATAACTCACCATTATTAAAAAGCTTAAGCCTTGACCCTACGTTTTCAAAAGAGGGCAAAGCCGCTCATGAGCTATTTAGCTGGCTTATAAATAAGCCGCGAATTATAGGAGAAACTAAAAAAAGCTACATTGCTAGCACGTTACCAGAGTCTCAATTTTCTGGTTTCAAGTTCCATTCCAAGCAAGGCATATTTGTAGAAAGCTTTAATTCACCCCATGAATGGATCGACGGAGAAGTTAGAGCACAGGCCCAGCTCGCTGATTTATTGCTGCCAAGTGGGGAATGGCATCGCCATTATAGTATCGTAGTCTTGCCCGAAAGTGCCAATGATAAACAAATCGAACTCATTCGCCATTGGTTGGAGCTCACTGGAGGTAGTTTATTGATAGTAAAAGATAAACAAAAAAAAATATCAGCTTCTACTCAACAATTAATTAATGAACTTCGCCCAGTAGAGCACATTGAGCTAGCCAGCAATACCTTAGAAAATCACAACTTCCAACAAATTATTACCCTACCACCCCACACAATAAGCTCATTGAAGCTAACAGATGAATTACGAAAAAACAGTCAATATTTTTCAGTATCCATAAAAAACACCAATAATAACAATATATTATCCTTACATGACATCCCAATTACAGAAACATCATCTTGGCAAAAGATTGCCCATTCAATCGAAACCGATGTTAATAGAATGATGGTAGAACACCAGCTTCCTGCGGTTAAAATCAGCTATGAAAAGAATACCTTAAAACTTGTTGGGGAGAATATCATTTTTCGCCAATTTCAATTGAAACAAACAAAACAAGTAACCTCCCGATATAATGAGCAAAAGCAGATTCCTCAAATCCTACCTATTTTAGTAACAGAAAACCCGGATGAGCTGCCAAATCAGCTGGTCGTAGGCGCTATAACAGGAAAACTACCCAATATCCCTCATATTAAGGGTTACAAAATCCTTGAGCAGCCCAAATTTGGTCGATTAACGTTAAATAATATTACCAATGAGTGGCAATATATTGCCAATAACGCAAAATTTAAAACCCAGTCAGATCAGTTTGATTTTATCGCCATACTGCCTAATGGGCAGGAATCTCAGCCTATTTCAATTCAGCTACAGACCGAAAATGCACCACAACATCGTATTCCAGGGAAACGTATATTTTCCGTTCAAAACCCAGTTTATCATGAACCTCAACGGCGTTATCACCCCACACCAAGCGATATGCAAATCCATAATATTCAACTAGCGCAAACTCACCTGCAGAATATGACAGATAAGCATATGAGCTTAACGGCTAATCGCTGGGCATTATTGAATTTAGAAATAACAAGTATAAACGCAGCGAAATCCCCCGATATTGAGGCGATTATCAGTAATAAAGAAAGAAAAATATTAGGCCGAATAAGACTTACAGGGCCAGACCATTTACCTAAAATATTGACAGCACTTCCCCGCCAGCCCAATGTCTCCGCACAAGATTGGCATCAGCAACGCTTTACCGCCCCGCTAAAAGGTGAGTGGATACAACCGGATATCAACATCATTATCACTGTTAATGGCAAACCTATTATCACAGAGGAAACTAACCAGTATGGTGTATTTTCACCCAATGTCACCCTTGATAACCACTTAATTGTTCATGTTGATAGCCACAGTTTATACCAACAAGGGCATGGTGTTTATTCATCATCACCACTAAGTTGGGGAAAAGAAGCTGCAACAATCTTACCGATCGGGCAGTTCACACTGTATAGCTCTCCCGCCACAGTAAGTCACCCTAGCTTAACGCCATATATGACTGGCACCAATAATAACGCCATTCCGTTTATTCATCCTCATTATGATAACCCTAAAGAAATTGGCAATCACACTAACGCACAAGTTCATTGGGCTTACAATAATAGCCAACAATATAAAATTGCTAACAATGCTAATTCTGACTATCAATATACTGCGATTGAAATTTTTTCCTCAAGCTTCAATAACTTGCTATTAGGGCAAGCGTCCCGCAATCATGGAAGTGGGGTTCATGAACCTAACGTGATGTTCCATGAGGCTTTTGGTCATGGCCTTGGCTTGCCGCATACCAATTCGCAAGATCATAATAATCAGCCAGCATACCCTTACCACCCCTATGACCACGGTAAAAAACCAGCTTATAACCAATCTAGACAATATTACGTTACTTATCACTCTCCCCATACTTTTCGAAAACAAGCTATCCCAACGATGCTCTCTTATTTTGTTCCTTTTAGCAGTGATGCCTATGATGCGTTTTTACCGCACGCAGATGCCTACAACCAAAAAATTCACCAATTTTTAACTAAAAGAGTACGCTGGCAAAGTAATAAAACGAAAGGGCTGGATATTGAAGATGGAGGATTTGCTGGGGATGGTTTTTATCAGCGCTGGGATCAAATCAGAAAACAATGGGTCATACTAACTCAACAGAATTACTCAAAATATTATAACCGGATACAAATTGAGCAATTTCCTCATCAACGCGATGTACCAATTTATTGGATACAACTCCAGTCGGCTAAAATGGCGGATAATACCCTTCACCCTTATAGTACGATCACCGTTGACCGTACGGTGGGGAGCTTACCTGCGAATTACCACAATCTAAAAACCGGGACTGGCCGCCAATTTTACATTTATCATAATTATGCTTTAACAGTAACTTATGCCACGTCAAATGGTTTATTAACCGAAGTCTTACAAATTCCACACGAAACGAGTTTTAATATTGCAGATAAAGGTGAATTGGTACAATTCACCATACATGAATTGAACCGCAAAAAAGAGCTTGGACAGCTGACTTCCCGCTATAGTAACCCGAATTCTTTAGCTAATCGCCTATTAGCAAAAAGGGATGGATACACATTACCCCCCCATCTACTTCTCGATAATTATTGGCAAGGTGCCCCTATCTTCTGGGCTGCAACAGAGGAAGGTGTCGTTGATTTCTCTACAGGTAAAATTAATATCGACAAAATTACATCAAAAAGCGCACTCTGCGCCAAATGGGTAGAAAATGGTCGCCTACACCAACAATACTTTTCATTATCAGATCCCTTTGGGCAAGACAGGCAAGTTGATACATCAATGAACTTTATTGCTCTTAATCACCTTAATACCTACAAAACTGGCTATTTATTGGAAAATACGATCCACCACCAAATGATAGAAACACCATTAATCGCAGATATAAATATTGAGCAGCAGATTGATATTAGTGATTTAAACTTATCTAATGGCCAACACTCTTTTTGGGTGACACTGGTGACAAGTAATGAGCAAAAACAAATCCAAGAAAAAGTACCTGTAGAGAGCTGGTATTTTTCAGTACAACAAAATCAATTAACCATAAAAGGAACGATAGACAGCACTCCTGGGTTAAAACTGGATGGAATACTCATTCATATTGACCAGCACTTGCAAGACCATGTTGCACCGAAGTTGATTTGGCTTCAACAAAACAATCAAAACCCAACCGGACAATTAGCAGAAAATATTGAGTTTCTAGATTACAACCGACCAGTAGTATTTAATTCAGGAAGTGTTTTGCCAGAACTAATATCATCAATACCAGAAGAAGAACCTAGTTCCTTTTATTCACCGACAATGTCAATTCCACAGCACAAGCAAGCTGATATACTGCTAAGTGCGTAATCTGAAAGTCAGGCTGTGTTTTACAGCCTGACTTTCTCACAATTAAACCATACGCTCTGAATGATTCATACGTTTTGCTAAAGGCAACCAACACAATAATATGAGCGTCGACATTAAAAACATCAGTAACCCAAGACTAAACTGCCCGTTCTGCGGTAATAATGCCGAAACCCAAGTGGCAACACCTGAACCTATATTTTGCAAGCCACCCACTAATGCTCCTGCCGCCCCTGCTAAATAAGGGAAGGGCTCCATCGCACCTGTCGTTGCTAAGGGAAATAACATCCCCGCACCAAAGAAAAATACCGCTGCAGGTACTAACAGTGTCCAGGTATTCATAATCCCAAACCAACCTGGAATCCACATCATAAAGCCTGCCAATAGACAAATAAGAACGGAGTGCCACATCAAATTATAAAAGGTTTTTCCTTCTCGCCCCGCATACCAAGCACCAAAGAAAGCAGCAGGAATAGGCAATATAAATAAAATACTCACAGTAATACTATTGAGCCCTAAAACACCGCCCATTAATACACCACTACTGGCTTCAAATACGGCTATCCCAGCTAACGCGCCGACTAACATGGATAAATAAGATAGAAATGAACCGCTTGATAATAATTCCCGATATGACGCAATCATTTTATGTTTTTCAGGTGAAACAGGACGCGTTTCGGGTAACCAACGATACATGCTTAATAATACAGAAGCACCTAGGATAAACAGGAAAATATAACAAACATGCCACCCCCAGAAATGCGCCAATATTCCACCGAACATTGGGGCTAATAATGGGCTCACTAATATACCCATATTTAATAAACTATTTGCATAACGTAAGGCAGTGCCTTTATACAGATCACGAGGCATGGTTCTTGCCATCACACCTGCAACACCCGTTCCGAGGCCCTGCAACCCACTCGCTATAGTGAGTATATTTAATGTTGGCGCAAAAATCGCCACAATCGTTGAAAATAAGAAAATCGTTAAACCCGTTAAAATAACAGGTCTGCGACCAATTCGGTCAGATAACGGCCCATAAACTAACTGTGAAAAACCATAAGAAAATAAATAAGCCGCCATTACTTGTTGAACAGCACCTGAAGGCTCATTAAAATAAGTGGCAATTTCAGCAATGACAGGAACATAAATAGTTTGTGTCATTTGACCGACCGCTGCCAATGCAATTAGCATTAATAGCAAATTAAAGTGTTCCAGCTTTCTCATTTTTCTCTCAGATACATCCAATAATTCAAATACACCCTATTTTCAGACACAAAATAACGCTGCATTATCTCAATGTAATAACGCAAAATTATTTAGGTGCTTAATTATCAATATAAAATACCGCTCCACGCTTTGATGTCATTTTAAATAAGCTTTTGTGTCATTTAAAATAAATGGCAAATAGTGCGTTTCGCTTGAGTGTGACTAAGATAACAAAAGCCGTCATCTTTTCGTAGTAGTGCGACATTTTATGTTTTTCATTAATGGCAGTAATATTCGCCAGTATTGTCAACATAACTGTACATTAAAATTCAAAAAACACTCATTTCAAGAATAAATCACTGGAACACGTTATCGATAAGCATAAATAGTGAACTGTTTTAGTATTAAATCCTAGTGAACCGTGCTTTGAGTTATTCGAATTATATATTTGTCATTTTTAGCCGGTGGATATTTGAATTATAAAGAGGTGGAATGTATGGCTAATTGGGTAACAGGAACAGTGACTGAAGCCAAATTTTGGACCGACTCATTATTCAGCCTTGTTATCAAGGCCCCGATTAAACCCTTTACAGCAGGGCAATACGCAAAACTTGGACTAGAAATCGAGGGAGAACGTGTTCAACGAGCTTACTCTTATGTGAATGCGCCAAGCGATGACCGGCTCGAATTCTATTTTGTCATTGTACCAGGGGGCAAACTTAGCCCAAAACTCGCTAAACTAAAACCTAATGATACGTTACAAATTACGGATGAAGCGACGGGGTTCTTTGTTTTAGATGAAATCCCACCATGTAAAAACCTGTGGATGCTTTCAACAGGGACTGCTATTGGGCCTTTTTTGTCTATCCTACAGGAAGGTAAAGATCTGGAGCGCTTCGAGAAAATCGTTTTACTCCACGCTGTCCGTTATGAGAAAGATTTAAGCTATTTACCCTTAATGAAAACATTAGAACAACAATACCAAGGGAAATTGAAAATAGTTACCGTTGTCAGCCGTGAACATTGTGCAAATTCACTACATGGCCGTGTTCCTGCGTTAATTGAAAGCCACACTCTCGAAGATGCGGTTGGCCTAACGCTTTCACCTGAGACCTGCCATGTTATGTTATGCGGAAACCCCGAAATGGTGAGGGACACTCGCGATACATTAAAAAATAGTCATCAAATGGTTAAACATTTGCGCCGTAAACCCGGCCATATATCTAGTGAGCAATATTGGTAATGCAATGCACTACCCTGAAGCATTTTCAGGGTAGTATTCACTCTATGTGGTATTCGCGCATATGGTATCGACGCTATAGATAATCTACCGTTTCTGTTTCTTCACCATAGCGGTTAACACCCACCATTCCCAGAAAAGCGCCGCAATCTATCACCATAATCATCGTAATAAATAAGGGTAAGAAACGCCCTATACCCCATTGCCACACAGGTTCAAATTGACTGACATCGATTGAAAAGAGAGCAAATGCCAATAAAATTAGCGCAAACCACCCTCCCGATTTACCACGATCATGTAAACGCTTCACAAAGATAGCGGCCAAAGGGTAAAGTAGTAAAATAAATAACGATATAGCAAGCGTTTCAGAGAATAGCAGTACATTTTGTAACAGGGCAACTGCCGTCATTAAAATAAAAATGACCGCAATACCTACCCAAAATGGCCGGCGACCGATACGGCCTTTGAAGGAAAAAGCCCATTGTTGTAATGTCATTACCTATTATCCTGATACAATGTGGAAAACTAAAAATGAGTGGTTCAAAAATGACCCAAATTTTATTTCGTTCTGTATACGCCATCATAACCATTTTTGTACTTAGTGCGCCACAACTGGCTATCGCTCAAAAAGTACCCACTTTGCCTGATACCGATTTCAAAGTCGCCTACTTAGCCCCAGATGCCCCTTCTTTTGAACTCACCATTCCAAAATTACGCAATCAATTCAATCAGGCTAATAAAGATTTATATCTCCATGAATATAAAGTTATTGCTAGCCAAGATATCTCCGCGCCCTATATTCGCGCAGCGTCTCGTATTAACCAACAGATATACTCCTCAGCAGTGTTAGAGCGCGGTAGTGAAAAAATTAAAAGTTTACAAATTACATTACTGCCATCAGATGACCCACAAGAAACCCAAAAAAATCGGCAGTTAATGGAAAACTATACTATTGCAATGATCCATATATTTGCCCCGGAAGTTTCAT
The DNA here is from genome assembly GCF_028478065.1 of Providencia sp. PROV255. Taxonomy (NCBI): domain Bacteria; kingdom Pseudomonadati; phylum Pseudomonadota; class Gammaproteobacteria; order Enterobacterales; family Morganellaceae; genus Providencia; species Providencia sp. PROV255. The sequence goes on from NZ_JAMPMI010000013.1 coordinate 48,934, forward strand.
TGGACAACGCCCCTGCACTTACAGAAGCTTTAAATAAATTTATTGCCAATAATAATGCGACTCACGCTGAAGAAGCGCGATTAGGGGCTTTAAGATATATTTTAGTAAAAAGTGACAATAATGTGCTTACTTTTGCTGTTGAACCGATTAAGCTAGAACAACAAACACCCTAAACTGACTGTGATCACGCTCTAAGAACAAGCATGATGAAAAGCAAAGCTATTATTATCTATTGTTCTTATAATGCGGAAGGTGAATGGCGACAACATTGTCACGTTGCGCGTGTAACATAAGCGTGTGATGAATAACTTATTGATTAATCATTAAAACTCTCTGGTTGGAGGAAATAACATGCGACATCCATTGGTAATGGGTAACTGGAAACTGAACGGCAGCACACAGATGGTCAATGACCTCGTCGCTGGCTTGCGTAATGAACTAAGCAGCGTTGATGGCTGTGATGTAGCTATTGCACCACCTGCAATTTACTTAACTCAAGCTAAACACGCGTTAGCAGGTAGCCGTATTGCGTTAGGTGCACAAAACGTTGACGTTAACCTATCAGGTGCATTTACAGGTGAAACCTCTGCTGAAATGTTAAAAGATGTTGGCGCCAAATACATCATTATCGGCCATTCAGAGCGTCGTACTTATCACAACGAAAGTGATGAATTTGTCGCTAAGAAATTTGCTGTATTAAAAGAGCAAGGCCTGATCCCAGTACTGTGTATTGGTGAAACTGAAGCTGAAAACGAAGCAGGCAAAACCGAAGAAGTATGCGCTCGTCAAATTGATGCCGTATTGAATTCTTTAGGTGCAGAAGCTTTCCAAGGTGCCGTTATCGCCTATGAGCCAATCTGGGCAATCGGTACTGGTAAGTCTGCAACACCAGCGCAAGCACAAGCAATCCATAAATTTATTCGTACTCATATTGCGAAGAAAGACGCTGCTATTGCCGAACAAGTTATCATCCAGTACGGCGGTTCTGTTAATGCTAGCAACGCGGCTGAGCTATTCACCCAACCAGATATCGATGGTGCCTTAGTGGGTGGGGCTTCTCTGAAAGCTGACGCTTTTGCTGTTATTGTTAAAGCAGCCGCTGAAGCGAAAAAAAACAAGTAAGGTTATTTTAATACCTTGAGATTAACCGCCAAATATTGGCGGTTTTTTGTTTTATTTTTTTTAATTAATGCCTCTATTAGTAATAATAGTCAATGTCTAAAATTTTATCCTCCCATGATTCCAGACCATATAAATAATTATAATTTAATTTTTAATAAAACAATAAGCAATTAATTAAATTTAAAATCAATTAACAAACAAATGATTAAAAATCTCAAAGAAAAGTATTAATAAAAATATAAGTTTATTCCCAAATAAATAAAAACAACCATAATAACAGTAGGATATAGATTATTAGCACTTTGCTTTATATATACTATCCATCATTTATTAAATAATAACGGTAGACAACCTATAAAAGTTAATACACATTTATCTCGCTAATCGCTCAACTAGATAATTAACATTAATAACTTTTACCCTGAAGGATAAATATGAAATATATAGTTAGTTTAATCTATAGCATCATAATTATATTCCCTACAATTTGTTTCTCTGAATTAAATAATGACTCTTGGCGAGTTAATACCAATATCTATTTGGAAATAGAAGAATACCAAGGTCAACGTGATTCATTTAAAAATAAAGTCTACGATAAAATCAGCACAGTTGGGCAATTAAAGTTATACAACCCTAAATCTGACTGGCGCTTCACCCTAGATCATCGTGAATCCTTAAGGAATCATGGCCGTAATTTCACAACTTCACGGGATTCTTACATTCGAAACCGTACACAAATTGATGCTATCAAAAAAATTCTCAACACTCCAAAATCAGACTTAGAACTTGGTTTTCGTTACAGAAAAGAGTCAAACGATGTCGAACCCAACGCCAAAGCGCGCTCATCGAATCGCTTATATGGCTTAACCCCAGCCGGTGAGTACCGCTTCAACGATGACTGGTCTTTTAATTTTTGGCTTTCTTATTTTTATTACAGTAATTATTTCAATGACAGTAGCCATGAAGCAGAAACCGAATATGGCGTGACCTATAAATACTCAGATGCACTAAAAGCAAAACTCACTGTTTATATTGATAACCAATGGGATAAAAATTTCAGTACCCGCTTTTTACAATCACAAGTTCGCGCTTACTTACCCATTACCATTAAGCCTAACTGGAAAATTACACCATATGTACGTTATTTCTTACAAGAAAATACCTATGACAAAAATAATTATTTAACACAGGAAATTAAAAATGGCTTCCGCATTGGCTCCCGCGTGGAATACAAAGCTACACCATCCCTGACTTTATGGAGTGAACTCGCCTACGAGCCTTCAACATGGAGATCACCAAAAAAGAATGGGATCACGTCAGGGTATGATAATAAACAAACGCTATACCTCGGTAAAATTGGCGTAAAATACCAATGGTAACCTTTAATTTGCCATCAACTTATTTCTCATAAAAAAACAAGCCATATGAAATATCATATGGCTTATATATTTTAAATTACAAAATCATTTAAATATAAGAATAAAATATTTCGAAAAGTAAATAATTAGTGAAAACATTAACTTTTTACGCTCCACTGTCGATTTAAATATCATTTAATTATAATTTATACTTACGTCACATAACAAAATAATATCAAACTGAAATTATTCTAGATTAGAATCAATTATTCTCAAAAATTTACTATTTAATATCAATTAGATAAATAAAAACCATCTCAACATTTATTTGCACTCTATTCCTCTTACTCTAAAAGAGAGAATACTACCAACTGTGAGCACTCTCACATCATAAATATATTCAGCCACTTATTATTTTTCGAAAAATAACCTAGAGAAAATAAAAATGAAGAAATTCACTTTACTTAGTGCTTGTATTTTCAGTGCATTTTCAATGGCTAACCCAATAACACAAGCCCAATTGAATGAATTATGGCAAGACAAACAAAAGTCTGCTCAAGAAATAGTGGATAATATGTCCGAGGCTGAGAAAATTGGTCAGCTCTTCATGTTAGATTTCAGATATTGGAATAAAGACAGCCATGGAGAACCCGCCCCTTTTCTCGTTATGAATGATGAAGTTTCTAAGGTTATCAATCAGTACCATCTCGGTTCAGTGATCCTATTTAGAGAAAATCTGATTGATACACCACAAACTGTGGAGTTAATTAATAAACTTCAATCTTCCCGCAGTAACCTTCCATTATTTATTGGCACCGACCAAGAAGGGGGCTATGTCACCCGCTTACGCGTAGGTACCGAAATGCCTGGTAATATGGCACTAGGCGCAACACGTAACCCAGCCCTTGCAGAGCTAACAGGGATGATCCACGGATATGAGCTATCCAGTCTTGGTTTTAATATCAATTTTGGCCCAGTTGTTGATGTTAATAACAATCAAAATAACCCAGTGATAGGGGTACGTTCATACTCAGATGATAAAAATTTAGTTGGAACTCTGGCCACCAGCTATATTCAAGGTATTCATAAATATAATTTATTGACGTCACTTAAGCATTTCCCCGGTCACGGAAATGTTTCTGCTGACTCTCATGTTGATTTACCCGTTGTTAATTCTGACGCAAAAACATGGCGAGATACTGAACTCGTCCCATTCAAATACGCGTTATCTCATGGTGCTGATGCCGTCATGACCGCACATATTATTGTACCAGCACTGGATGACCATAAAATCACCACACTTGCAGGTAAACAAGTTGGCACCCCAGCGACGCTTTCCAAACCTATTTTGCATGATATTTTACGTGATGAGCTCAACTATGACGGCTTGATAGTGACAGATGCCATGGATATGGGGGCTATTGCAGACAATTTCGATATTAATTGGGCGGTAGAAACCTCGTTACTTGCTGGCTCAGATATTATTCTTATGCCAATCAAAATGTGGGACTCCCAAGCGGTTTCTCGTTTAGATAACATGTACCGCTATTTAGAAACACAAGCAGAAAAAAATCCAGAACTGAAGAAACGTATTGATGAATCCGCAAAACGTGTGGTGCTGAAAAAGCTTCAGCAAGAAATTACGGCACAACCTGTAGACTTAGTGAAAGCGGAACAAGTCGTCGCATCAAAAGGTCATAAAGATATTGAAAATATGGTTTCTGAACAGGCTATCACATTAATTAAGAATGAGAATGTACTGCCTTATCAATTAAAACCACTCAATCGAATTTTCACTATTTCTGATGAAAAGCCACGTAATTCTTTAATTCAAAAACAGTTAAATGATATCGCACAAGAAACGGGAGTTGCGATTATTACGGGCGAAAGTGTCGTTAAATTAAATGAAAACACACTAACTCAAGATGAAGCAAAAAAACTGGTGCAAAACCAAGATTTGGTATTACTGACGACCTATAATTTAAAGGATACGCCAACGAATGCTCAGCGTATCATTGATGCTGCAAACCAGCTTAAAACCCCGATTGTTGTTATCTCTTCACGTAACCCCTATGACATTGCATACCTAAACAATGTAAGCGCAAATATTGCCATCTATGGTATCACTGGATTTGATATCACCAATAATAACCGCAATTCGTTAGAAACCAATATTCGTAGCGGGTTACGGACATTATTTGCCAACACTCATGGCCAGCCGCTAAACCCACCTCAAGGGGTGCTACCCGTTAATATCAAAAACCCACAAGGTAACAAAGTCCTGTTCCCTTATGGTCATGGCGAAACCTATTCAACAATCAATTAATTACACAGCCTATTAATTATTACCACTGATTCCGCCTTTATACCTCCACGGTATAAAGGCCAGATACTAACGCCTTGAATAAAGGTATAAAAAAATAAAATACACATAAAAATTAAAGGGTTAAAATGAAAACTTCACTGAATGGTTTACTTTTTGTTACGCTCACAGGATTGGCAACATCCGTTTTCGCAGCCGATCAAGTCAATAATGATTACTGGCGCGTTTCTTCCAACGTCTATATGGAACTCGAAAAATTTGAAGGGCATCATAATACCAGCGGTCGTAAGGTCTACGACAAAACCACGATGGTTGGGCAGCTATTTTTAGTGAATCCTGAATCAAAATGGAGCTTTTTTCTGGAACATAAGGAATCATTAAGAAGCTACAACCATAATTTTTCAACATCCAAAGACTCTTTTATTCGTAATCGTACACAAATTGGTGCTACTCGGAAAATGTATGCCAGCGAGATTGGCCAGTTCAATTTAAATGTCACCTACCGCAAAGAATCCAATGACTCCGCACCAGGTACACAAGCGCGCCCATCGAATACGATGTTTTGGTTAATGCCTAGCGGGACATACAATTTCAATGATAAGTGGGCGTTTAACTTTTGGGATGCAGTTTATCACTACGACAATTTCCACGCCCCCAACAGTTATGAGTGGGAATCCGAGCACGGGCTTGTTTATAAGGTCAATGATTCCGCAACCGCCAAAGTCTATCTATACACCGATTGGACATGGGATAAAGACTTTAATAAGACATGGGAACAAAACCAAATTCGCGGTTATTTTCCTATCACGTTAAACCAGGATTGGAGCGTAATGCCTTATTTTCGCTATTATTTAAATGAACATAACTACGATAGCAACAAACGTACAACTCAGAAAGTTAAAGACGGCTACCGTGTCGGGACACAGGTTTTTTATAACTTAACACCAAAACTAACGCTATGGGGCGGCTTCGCGGTTGAACCTAGTACTTGGGAAAACCCAAAAAATGCAGGTATCACCTCTGGTGGCAATAACCGTCAAACATTTTATCTTGGCCAGTTAGGTGTCAAATACCAGTGGCAATAAATTAACCTCATTCCTAGTCTGCCCCTCACAGGCTAGGAATAATACCCCATTTTAATCCTGTTTTTATTATCCCCGCCCTTAACTATCATTACTCAAAATATTTATTACACCTAAGATAATACTCTAAATAGTTCAAATTGTAGGTAGGCGGCAAACAAACGAGACCCTAGGAGCATACACCAGTATGTGACTAGGGCGAGTGCGTGCAGCCAACACCCCTACAAATTGAAATATGACGAGTATTTAGGAGCATACACCAGTATATGACTAGGGTGAGAGCATGCAGCCAACACCCCTACAAATTGAAATATGACGAGTATTAGCGTTGAATGATTTCGTCGAACACCCCTCCATTCGCAAAATGGGTTGCTTGCGCGGCTTGCCAGCCGCCAAAGCTGTCATCAACCGTCAGCAGTTTTAGTTCAGGAAACTGTTGTTGATATTTTTTGGCCACTTCGCTATTTCGTGGGCGATAGTAGTTTTTAGCTGCAATTTCCTGCCCTTGCGCAGAATAGAGGTGCTCTAGATAAGCTTCTGCAACCGCCCTGCGGTCACGTTTATCGACGGTTTTATCGACAACAGCGACGGTTGGCTCAGCGAGAATCGAAATACTTGGCGTCACAATTTCAAACTGCCCGCTTTCCCCTAACTCATTGATGGCTAATAACGCTTCATTTTCCCAAGCAATTAATACATCGCCAATACCACGTTCAACAAAGCTATTGGTTGCGCCACGAGCCCCTGAATCGAGGACTTCCACATTTTGATACAGCTGTTTAACAAACTGCTTCGCTTTTTCAGAGTCTTGCTGGTTTTTATCTAATGCATATCCCCATGCTGCTAGATAATTCCAACGAGCTCCACCAGAGGTTTTCGGGTTGGGAGTCACCACAGAGACATCTTTGCGGACTAAATCATCCCAATCTTTGATGTTTTTCGGGTTATCTTTACGAACTAGAAAGACGATAGTCGATGTATAAGGAGCTGAGTTATCGGGAAGTTTTTCTATCCAGTTTTTATCTATACGACCACTTTGTGCAATAGCATCAACATCATAGGCTAAAGCTAACGTCACAACATCGGCTTCTAACCCATTCACCACTGATATAGCTTGCTTACCTGAGCCACCATGAGACTGGCGAACAGTGACGGTATCCCCCGTTTTCTTTTGCCAATAATCACTAAATTCCTGATTATATTGCTGATAAAACTCACGAGTCGGATCATAAGACACATTCAACAATTGAATGTTTTTCGCCCATGTCCCTGTCGCTAACAGCAATAGCAATGCTGTCGTGAATTGTGATTTTTTTACCTGCCATGAACGTATCATTTGCCTTCCCTCATTAAATTTGCGATAAGGAGAGGCTGACAGATAGCATCAATTACGGGAAATAATTAAAAAGAAAAACTTATAAGAATGAGGAATATATGAACAGAGTATTATCTGGAATACAGGATCAAACCTGCATAGCGGGAAATCACTATGCAGGAGAGATTTGCAATTATAGAGGGATTAGTACAGCTTCTTCGCCGTATCAAACCAATCCTTCTTAAAGACGCGCTTCATATTCATAACCGCATCAATAATGTCATGATGGACTAATTTTTCATTTTGAATACCAACACAGCGCCCGCCGTAGCCTTCCAACAGAAGTTGAATAGAATAAGCCCCCATGCGTGATGCTAAAATACGGTCATAAGCAACCGGAGAACCACCACGTTGGATATGGCCTAGAACCGTTGCACGGGTTTCGTGGTGTGTTTCCTGCTCAATATATTTCGCTAATTCACCCACATCACAAACGTGTTCGGTAATAGCGACAATCGCATGGCGTTTACCTTTTTCAATACCACGTTTGATTTCAGATAACAGTTCTTCACGGTCAAAAGCCATTTCCTGCTCAGGTAACACTAAGAACTCACAGCCCCCAGCAATCGCAGCAGATAGCGTTAAATCACCACAATAACGTCCCATCACTTCAACAATAGAAATACGTTTATGGGACGTCGAGGTATCACGAAGGCGGTCAATAGCCTCAACAACCGTTTCAAGTGCAGTGAAATAACCGATGGTATAGTCTGTGCCAGCAACGTCATTATCAATCGTTCCCGGTAATCCAATACATGGGAAACCAGCTTCCGTCAGTGCTTTAGCCCCCAAATAAGAACCGTCACCACCAATAACAACTAATGCGTCAATATGATTTTTCTTCAGATTATCGAATGCGACAGCACGCACTTTTTCATCACGGAATTGTGGAAAACGAGCTGAGCCTAAGAAGGTACCACCACGGTTAATCATATCTGACACGCTATACCGGTCTAATTGCTTCATGCGGTTTTCATATAGGCCAAGGTACCCGTCAAAAATACCCATGACTTCTAAACCTTCACCTAATGCCGCGCGAACCACACCGCGGATCGCTGCATTCATGCCTGGCGCGTCACCACCACTCGTTAAAACCCCAATTCTTTTAATCTGCTTGACCATGATGACCTCTGATTAATGAACATAAAATTGCAAATCGATAAAACCGTTACGCTGCTAATCTTTTTAACGCTAATTACGCTGGCTTACTAGTGCTGAATTGATTCACCTAGCAGCATAATACGGCAAAGAGTGAATTATGCATCTGCTTTCCATCAAGCTTTTATGTTTTATTGTGATCCAGTTTACATAATTCTAGCCGATCACCCCAATAGGTAAATCTTTCAATGCAAAAAAAGCCCTAGAGTACCAACTAAAGCGAATTACCCTAGTTGAATCTTAGTTTGAAATAAAAATTAAGTATTGATGATAACACTTAAATTCCTTCGATGCTGTACCTATAAAACAAAAGAAAAGCACCATTTGGTGCTCTTTTAATTAACGAACAAAAACGAAAATAAAATTGGCCTATGTATAGTAATAACGCGTTAAATGGAAAAAAATAGGCGCGGCAAAACACAATGAGTCAATGCGATCCAGCATGCCCCCATGTCCTTCAATAATCGCCCCAAAATCTTTAATACCACTATCACGCTTAATGGCTGACATACATAACCCTCCCACAAACCCCATAATGGTAATCGCTAATGACATCAGTCCCGCAACCCACCAGCTAAATGGAGTTACCCAGTAAAGGCAAATACCAATAAGCACTGAAGATAATACGCCGCCAATAAAGCCTTCAATGGTCTTGTTTGGGCTCAACTTAGGCACAATAGGCCGTTTACCCATTAACTTACCAAAAACATACTGCAACACGTCTGAAATTTGCGTCACAATAATCAAGAAAAGTAATAATTTTACGTTTTCGCCTTCATAACCTTGAATATTCAGCATCAACAACGCGGGTACATGGCTCAAACAGAAAACCGCCACCAACATTCCCCACTGAATTTTTGCTGTTCGCTCAAGAAAATGAAAGGTATCTCCCGCTAAAGCAATGCGAGTTGGCAAGAAAAGGAAGACAAAAACAGGTACAAAAATTGAAAATAACCCATACCATTCAATACCAACCAAGACATATTGCAATGGAATAAAAACAAAAAAGCACCAAAATAATGCTTCATGGTCACTGCGCCGTGTTGGCGTTAAGGTAATAAACTCTCTGAGTGCAAAGAACGATATCAGCGCAAATAAGATCACCACACCTATATTGCCAAGCACAACAGCCAGTACACAAATAATACACATGACCCACCATGCACGAATACGCGCATTCAAATTATCAATAGTTGGGTTGCTTTTTTCACCTGAATAACGGTATGCAAGAATACCACCAATAACACTAGCAAATACCAGTATCCCAAAAACACCTGACAACAATAATACTAATTCCCTGTCCCCAATATTCATGGCATTAGCTCCTCAAGCGCTACTTTTGCTCGCTGCAAAAAGGCGATTTTATTTTCATTTTCCATAAGAGGCTCCAGAGGCTTACCAACGATAGCTGAACAAATCACCGGCACAACAAGCTTTGACCCCTTCGGTAACACACGATTTAAATTTTCCAAATAAACGGGAACAACTTCAACATCAGGGTATTTTTTCGCGAGATGGTAAAGCCCACTTTTAAATTGGCTTAAAGTTTCCCCATCACCACGCGTGCCTTCAGGAAAAAATATTAATGAATGCTTTGTCTCTAATACTGACTCTAAAGGAGCTAATGTATTATTTTGAGCTGGCTTATCACCTTTTCTATCGACCAATACCGCCCGAAAAACCTTATTAACTAAATAACGTCGAAACGGTGTTTTGACCCAATAATCTTTAGCGGCAACCGGGTGAACAAAATGACGCATTAACGGTGGTAACCCAGACCAAATAACCAAACCATCAAGATGGCTTGAATGATTGGCATAATAAATACGTGTGGTCATTGAAGGTTGGCACCCTACCCAACGAGTGCGAACACCCGTTAATAAACGGCAGGTTCCCGATAACAGCATGCCCATTCCCTTAGCTAAAAGAGAAATTCTCTGCACTTTTTCCATCTTTTTTCCTTGCTAACGTTTTATCAAACGAAAATTTGCAAAATTACGAAAAGACCTGAATATCGTTTAATTAACAAGATAGAGAGTCGGTTACAGGAGCACAACGGGATAAGTTCTGATTTGCAATATAAGAAAAGTAATATTGAGATAAATAGCAGGAAATACGTGATTGGTGTAGCAATATATCATCATATTACTACACCAAAATAACACTCAACTAACGTCAATAATTAAATATTATTTTTTGTCAGCGGCAATACGGTCACGGATGTTTTGTGCACGTTCGCTTGATGGTGGGTGAGAGTCAAACATGCTTGTCTCGCCGCTACCCATTTTCGCTAATTTTTCAAAACCAGTGACTAAACCGTCAGTTTTAACACCACGTTTTTTTAGTAAGTCATAAGAGAAGTTATCTGCTTCGCTTTCTTGGTGTTGAGAAAACTGTGAGTTAATCAGTTTTTCACCCAGAGCTGCAACTTGTGATGCACTCAGTTGTTCTACAACGCCACCCGCTGATGCTGCGGCAGTACGCGCAGCAACTGCCGCATAAGCAACTTGCATTGCTTTACGTGTATGACCTAATGCAACGTGGCCCATTTCATGACCCAGAACGCCTTCAACTTCGTTATCGTTCATCACATCCATCAGGCCGCTATATACACGCACACAACCATTTGCCATTGCCCATGCGTTGACATCGCTAGTCAGATAAACTTTATAGTTTACTGGAGTACCATCAACTTCGTTACCCAGTGCTTTTGCAATTTTGTCTAAGCGTTTCGCATACTTGCTAGAGGCTGGAGCAATTTTGTTTTGCGCATCCATTTCTTTACAAGATTGGTCACTTAATTGTTTAACATCAGAGTCAGTCAGTGTCGCAGCTTGGAATAATTGCATGCCTGAGTTAGTCAACATCCCTTGGTCTAAATTTTTACAACCCGTTAAAATGACAGCAGAAACAGCAACTGCCACAAGCGCTTTCATCTTCATAGAACATTTTTCCTTTAGTATATATAGGTATTATTTTTTAATGACGCTAAAGACTATAAATTCTGCGAAAAATAACAATAGGAATAAAGCCATAATTATCCAATATATGAATTTGATAACGTTTTTATTAAAATTGCAAAATAGACAGAATATTATTCCAATAATAGGTACACATACAGATTGCATGCAAATGGCCATTAGGGCAATGGCCAAAAAATCACTCTAACTACTTAATAAATAACTCAATAATACAAAAATCATTTTCTGTATTCTTTTCAACAATAAATTGCAGAGCTTCTCGATTTTCTTTAATTAATAGAGTGTCAAATGGCTTTAAATAAAAGGAATCTGAATTAATTTTCATACTCAAACGAGGTGTAATATTAAAAATTAAGATCTCACTAGCCCCACTCACCCAAGAATTAATGAACGCAGTATTCACCCATTGTAAACGAGCCTGATATTTTTCAGGGTTATAGATGACATTAAAATCACGAATTGCACCTTGAACGAGTTCCGCATAAACCTCGCTTTCCCCATTAAAAGCAAAAAATTCTTTTTGCTGTAAGGTCACCGCCGGTTTCTTATCTACATGCAAAATAAGTCCTTCTCCTTCCAATACACCAATAATACGTTGCCGATTTTGGAAAAAGGAAAACGAGCCCGCCGTTTTAACATCTGCTATTGACACTCGCCAATCAAAATCATCTAAACCTTCACCATGGCTGCGCGCCAATTCAAGTGTCGACCCCTGGCCATTTTTCCAAGGCATATTGCGATAATCTTGCGTCGTTAATATCTGAGTCATAAGGTGAACCCTACTTTGGTGGATACATTATTTTTATAGTGAGAATGAGAAATGAAAATAGCAGACTTTCAACAAAAAAACGCCTTTTTAAAAATCAATTTCAAATTGTAGCCCATGCGTGCCACAATTCAAACATTCACCATAAGAAGAGGATAACGGTAATGGCCAGTACTCAACATAAAACAGATATTGTCAGAGCCAGAATTGAGCCTAAAGTCAGGGAAAATGCTGAAGCAGTGTTATCTGAATTAGGGATTAGCATGTCTGATGCTATTCGTATTTTCGTCAAGCAAATATCATTGCGACAAGCTTTTCCTATTGAGTTAAAAACACCAAACTCAATTACATTAGAAGCTATTAATGCACCAACTACAGACGAAACATTTGACTCTGCTGAAGATTTATTTAGCCAAGTGAGCAAGTCCGATGCTGAAAATTCGCGTTAAATCCCAATTCAAAAAAGACTTAAAAAAGTCGTTATCTGACAAAAAAAGAAATACTCAGCTATTAAAAGAGCTAATCGATAACCACCTATGCATTACTGGCTCTGTTCCAGCAGAATATTTGCCTCATCCCTTAAAAGGAAACTGGAGACCTTGCTATGAATATCACATACAACCCGATTTTTTATTAATTTGGGATATAAACTACCAAACCAATGAAATCATATTAGTTCGCTGTGGTTCTCATTCTGAATTATTTGGCTAATTCATCACATTTCCCAACCTAAAACAATTAAATCGACGTAGGCGACCGTCCACTTACCGTCCACCTCGGCGAACTTTGATGAACTTTCATAGCCTTTTAAATATTGATAAGTTACTGTTTTTAAAGAATTGAAGATATAATTTATAAAAAAAAGCCCCTAAAAGGGGCTATAAAAGACAGGGATGGTGTTCATTATTGAATTATAAGTAATTGTTATTTAATAATTAATAACTTCCACTGTCCACCAACCGTCCACATCGACCATTATTGACCACATCTAACCAAAGCCCTTGTTTCTTGAAGGGCTTTACTATTTTTTAGCTGTAAGCTAATACTCAATGCTATTGTTACTAATCTGGGAAATTTATAATGGGGCTATTCAATATACATTTTATTGAACATCTAAAAAAAACCATAAATTATTGTGAACAATTAACACAGAAGGAACTTGAATTAAATCTAATAACCACCGAAAATGAATATACTTATTCATTGTTATCTAAAATACGAAACTCTGTTCAGCCGAATAAAACATTAGGATTATTTGCGAATACAACATTATTAGCACAAACACTTCCTGCTACTTTAGAACGCACTCATGGCACTGATGCTTGTATAATTTTAGTCGACCACGACAAAAAAATCAGTAAAGTTTGTTTATTTGAAGCAAAAATTCCACGAAATAGATGGGATCAAAAAGAAAAGAAGAGTGGCATAAGCCATTTTTCTTCCCAGCTAAAAAGACAACATTGTTTGTCCAAAAAGTATGCCATTTGGGAGCAATTTTATTGCTATGGCTACATGCAACCAAAATCTTTAATTAATATAGTAAATAATACCAATTGCAAATTAAAGCTTCCGTATAAATCTCTGTGCTTACTTCATGAAGATGCATATCTATATGACCAAACAATACAGCCTAGCACATGGAGTATTGGAGATATTGAAAAAGTTGTTCCTATTTATTCTAATACAAATATATTCAAACCTATTACAATGTCTGGTATGGTTCGACACGCATGTGATTGTAGAATCGGAATGCCATTACAACTAAATGAATTAGTTGATAACTTCATTGACTTCATATATGTACCAGTAATATTACTTATTGAAGCGTCAGAAAAAATTATTGATCTACAGCTACCTAATCAACTTAAAGAATTATATTCAAGATTTAATTCTGATGATAAGAAACCAAATACAGATTATAAAAAACCTAATAAATAACCCCTCATTTGAGGGGTTTGCTTTTCATATCAGCAACGAAAGTTGATTCTCGCCATAGTGGCTTTTCGGAAATGCATCACCAGGTAATTTAAAATCAGCAGGTAATGGTTGAGGGTTGGGTATCGTTAAATAGCGTTCGACACTTTGTAATGTCGTGAACGTACAGCCACATAAAACATTTTGACATTGATGATAACTGCGTTTTGTTTCTTCTGTTACTGGCTCACTGGTGCGAGTGTAAGATGCGGCGCCGCATTTTGGACAATTAAACGCCATTGTAATGCCTTGGTTCTTGGGTTTGCCTAGGGTCATTCTATTATTGTATATTATGTTTATTCAACATTTATTTGGAATTAATATTAATGCACGATTTAATAAGTTTAAAAAGCTGTCTATCTGATATAATTCAGCTACTTTCAAGTATCAATGAAAAATTTCCTGTACCTAAGTCAATCATTGACCTTTCCACAAGCGAATTCAAAGATAGTTTTATTCAAAAAGAACTAGCGTTAACGCCATCTTATCATATTGAACGATTAAAAATATCTCGTGATTTTTTAAATCAAGCTTATAAGACTGAAGATTTCAATCTAAAAATTAGTTATTACAGTCTAAAAAAATTGTTATATACAGCTAAAAGTATGTTAAAAATAGTGTATAAAAACTCTGATTCATTACACAGTTCAATTAATCGCATAAATGAATTAAGCCCTAAAACACTAAAAACAGCAACATACACAGAGGATAGAATAATATGTAAGACATCTGCAAATAGTTTAAAAGAAATAGTAATCGAATATGACCTACTAGAATTATATGGAAAAAATGAACGTTTAATAAACAATTTAATCATGTGTTTATCTGAGGTTTTTTTCATATATGATTTTAATAATATTAAAAAAGCACAAAGTGTGATAAACCCTTATATTGAAAATGGAAATATAGATTTTTTTAATTCACTATCTGAAAATAAAGAAGAGTACCAATCATTATTATTTAAGTTAATAGAAAACAAACAGGAATTAGATGAATTTCAAACTAAACAAATTAATTTTAATATGGTAATGGAGCAGTACCATGAGGCAAAAGGTGATTTAGATAAAAGATTCAAAGAGGTGAGTGATGTGCTAAATGAATCTAGCACAAAGTTAAATACCTTTAAAACATTATCATCTTTTTTAGATGGTGAAGCTACTCGCCTTAAGGAAAATAAGGATTCTATTGACAAAGCATTAAACTCAATTGAAGAAATAAATAAAGCAGGAGAAGACTTAAAAAACATAAATGACTACGTAGATAATAGAAAAGAAAAAATAGAAGAAATATTAACTGACGCAAGAGACACAATAAAAATTCTTAGCGGATCATCTATAGCAAAGCATTTAAACAATCAAGAGAAAAAAGAAAATGATGCAGCTTTTTGGTGGTTATTTCTTTCCGGCTGCCTTCTTTTAGCTTCGCTCATTTTAGTTATTTTAACATATTATATTAAAGGTTTAACTTGGGAGGCTTTCACACTTAAAATTTTAACTCTACCAATATTATTTTCTTCACTTATTTTCTCAATGCGACAATATGTCAAAAGAAAAAATATTGCGGACTCTTACGCCTACAAGAAAACTTTAGCTCTATCACTGACCGGCTTTAAAAAGCAAATCGATAAGTCTTCAAATGATGAAGGGCAAACAGAATATGTATTAAAAACTATTGAAATACTTACAGAGTCGCCATTAAATGATTTAGATAAAAACCATATAAAAAATGATCTTGATGCTCTTGAGAAAATACGAGAGTCTGTAATTGATAATGTAATATCAACAATAAAAAATCAAACAACGGATAAAAAAGAAAAAAAACAATCAACCCCCGAATAGTCATCACATTCAGCCACCTAGCTAGGTGGCTGAATTATCACCGTCTACCATATTGTCATTATCAATTTTTAACTCTAATTCTAATTGCGTTTGAAACCCGTTATCACTGATTTGATGTACCACGCGAGAAATGATCCACCGGTGGCTATCAATAACCGTTTTAAAACCAACCACCGCCGCTGGCATTTCTGGGTATAAATCGGCGCGCCCTCTTGCTAGGGTAATGTTAAATTCTGCTGCACCTCTTTGCAGTTTTAACCACTTCGCCGCTGCTGCCCGTTTTGCGGTCTCTTCGGTCTTATAGGTCTGGCGTAATACATAAACATTACCCTCAGCCCCCTCTAAATACTCGCCCTCTTTACTGCTGGATTTCGCCTTTTTCTCTTTTTTTGGCTTGGTCGTTTTTTTCTTTTTTCGCTTAACACTCGTTGCGGGCTTTTTACCAAAATTCAAATCTAACCAATTGGCTTTAACGCCAGTGTATGCGTCACGGTCTGCCACTCGAAAGCTGTGCTTGTCGCCCACATCACGCTTAATCACTACTTCGGGTATTGGCGTTCCGCTTTGTGTTAGCCCACGGTTAGGAATAATAAACAGTAAGTTACCATTTTTAATCGTCGCAATGGCCCCGAGCATTTCAGCCATACGGGATAAAAAACTAATATCGCTCTCGTTTGTTTGGTCTGCGTGGTCGATTTCAATATCAATTAACTGTTTACTGACTGCAGGTGTTAAGTTATAGCGCCCCGCGATAGCACTCACAACTTTACCGACTTTGATATCATGCCAGCTATATTCGCGCTTAACGTTAAATTCTTGGCGAAAGTCTGCAGACCTGGCTGTGATGATCACCTGGTCAGGTGCCCCACTATGGCTGATTTCATCAACAGTAAAAATACCTTTGTGTATCAATGGCTCTCTTAGCCAACCAATTGCGATACTGACCTCAACACCGCGCGGCGGCAGTTCTATTTTTCCGTCAGTGTCATCAATGGTGATTTCCAGCGTGTCAGCTTCAAACCCGCGATTGTCGGTTATCGTCAGACCAATTAGCCGGTCATTCAAACTCAGTATTTGCTTACCACCTATCGTGATATCAAACGCCGGTTGTTTCACTAGCTCAGAATCAAAATATTGCTCAAACATAATCCTCTCCCCGTATGCCGACACTTTCCCACATCGCGCGCGCGAGTTGGTATAGCTTTTCCTTGTCGTGTGAATGTGACAAGTCAAACCGCATGATTTTACAGGTTTTTATTAAGACAATAGTGTGACTGATATTATTCTAGTGAGGCTCAATTATGACTTATCATCACGGCGTGGAAGTCAAAGAGACAACAAAACTCACCACATTAATTCGTGACTTAAACACCTCAACCATTGGTGTTGTCTGTACGGGTGATGATGCGGATGAAAGCTTGTTTCCTCTCGATACGCCCGTATTAATTACGCGTATTAATAATGTGTTAGGTAAAGCTGGTAAAACTGGCACATTGTATAAAACGCTCAAAGCGATTTCTGACCAGTGCAGCCCTAAAGTGGTTGTTATTCGTGTTGCCGATGCTGCCAATGTGAAGCCCGAAAATGGCGAAACAAAAACACAAGACCAGCTTGTGATTGGTGGCAATGGTGCAGACGGACGCTACACCGGTATGTATGCCTGGTTAACTGCTAAAGCGAAAGTGGATGAACAGCCACGCATTCTTATTACACCTTGGCTAGACACTAAACCCGTTGCGCTGCAAATGGCTATCTTTGCCGAAAAGCTCAAAGCGTTTGCTTATGTTTCTGCAAATGGCTGCGTCACCATTTCAGAGGCGAAAGAATACCGCAAAGACTTTAGTCAGCGTGAAGTCATGGTGATTTACCCTGATTACTTAGGGTTCAACACTGAAACAGGTAAAAATGAAGTGATTGCGGCACCGGCTATTGCTGCAGGCTTACGTGCTCGTATTGATGATGAGCAAGGTTGGCATAAATCACTTTCTAACGTGCCGGTTAATGGCGTTCTCGGCATCTCTGCTGATGTTTACTGGTCATTGCAAGACAAAGACACTGACTCAAACGACCTTAACGAAAAAGGCATCACCACCTTAATTAAGTACCAAGGTTATCGTTTTTGGGGCAACCGTACGTGCGATGAAGATATTTATGTTTTTGAAGTATATACCCGCACGGCGCAAATCTTAGCTGAAATGATCGCAGAGGCGCATTTTGCGTATGTTGATAAGCCACTTACTCCATCATTGATAAAAGATGTGATTGACGGCATTCAAAAGAAAGGGGATCAACTGGTTACACAAGGTCGCCTACTTGGTTTTAATTGCTGGTATGACCCATCAGCAAACCCAACCACACAATTACGTGATGGTCACGCCATCATTAAATATAAATATACGCCAGTACCACCGCTTGAGCGTCTTGGATTAGAGCAGACATTCACCGATGAGTATTTCGCCGTATTCGACCAATTAGGCTCAGGAGCGTAACACATGGGAATGCCTAAAAAACTCTATCTGTTTGACCTTTTCATTAATGGTCAAACCTACCTTGGACAAGTAGAAGAGGTCACGCCCCCGAAACTTACGTTAAAAACGGAAGATTACCAAGGTGGGGGAATGCTCGGCGCCGTTGCACCGCAATTCGGCTTTGAAGCGGGAGCGTTAGATATGGATATCACGATGGGTGGGTTAAATATTGAACTTATCAAAGATTGGGGCGGCACGATTGACGGTACACAGTTCCGTTTCGCTGGCTCTTACTACGATGATTCAACGGGTGAAACCACGGCTTATGAGCTTCAAACCCGTGGACGCTTCAACGAACTTGACCAGGGAACCGCAAAAGCGGGTGATAACACTCAGCATAAATACACGCTGAAAAATACCTACTGCAAGATCACTGCAGATGGTGAAACGC
This sequence comes from Providencia sp. PROV255, assembly GCF_028478065.1. NCBI lineage: Bacteria > Pseudomonadati > Pseudomonadota > Gammaproteobacteria > Enterobacterales > Morganellaceae > Providencia > Providencia sp. PROV255. The sequence goes on from NZ_JAMPMI010000013.1 coordinate 67,830, forward strand.
TTATTGAGATTGATTTGCTCAATATGAAATGGATTGTTGGCGGTACAGACCGCCTTGCCGAGCACCGCGCCAATATTGGTCACTGATTTTTGATAGCGTCATGCGTGGCGCTAATACCCTCTTTTGTTGGAGAATAAATAATGTCTATTGTTAAATTTAATAGCCCTGTACAAATCCAAGGTGGACGTGAAATTACAGAAGTCACGATCACAGATACAATGCGCCAAGCGGGTGCATTGCGTGGTTTAAAATTGTGGGAAGTCGCAACCGGTGATGTTAACTCACTGATCACGCTGTTACCTCGCGTCACTCAACCTCGCCTCACGGAACATGACATTGCCTCAATGCCAATTGATTGTTTTGCTCAGTTAGCCAATGAGGTCGCCACTTTTTTAGCGCCGAGTGCCCCACTCGAAGAGACGGACGCACAGGAAAACTAATCCCCGAAATACCCGCAATCGATATTGATGACATCATCGCCGATATTGCGATGGTGTTTCACTGGCCTCCGGCTTCTTTTGATGAAATGACAATTTCAGAATTGATAAAGTGGCATAGGCTCGCGGCGGCTCGCATAGGACAAAACGAATGACAGATCGCAATCTCAACATTCGGGTATCTCTCAGCGCCGTAAATCGTCTTACATCACCGGTTAGTGCTGCACAACGCAGCGCTGCCGGTTTTGCTTCTCAAATCAGGGCCACACAAAACAGTATTCGAAACCTGGCAAGCCAAGCTAGTACATTTGACCGACTGTCACAGTCTGTTAAACGCAACAATACGGCGTATGAAGAAGCAAAAACGAAAGTTAAGGCACTACGTGATAGTTACCCCGCATTAAATCAACGTACCGAAGAACAAAAACGCGCACTCGATCAAGCGAGGCTTGCCCGTGACCGTCTAGGCCGCTCACTGGATAGTGAAAAACGAAAGTTACAAGCGACTGCAGCACAGCTATACCGACACGGTATTTCTATTCGCAATAGCGATAACGCTACCGCCCAAATCACTAGACGAACAGAAGCATATAACCGACAACTTGACATGCAGCGGCAACGGCTTACGGCTGTAACTCGCGCACAATATCAATATCAAAAAGCCAAAGAAGCCCGTAATAAGTTAGCAATGGGCGGTGCAACTGCGGTTGCTACTGGTGGCGGGGCGCTTTATGCAGCCTCGCGCGTCATGGCACCTGGTCGTGATTTTGACGAGGGTATGTCAGGTGTTCAAGCCCTCACCCGACTAGATAAAAATTCGCCTCAACTGGCGATGCTACGCCAACAAGCGCGTGAACTTGGCGCAAGTACAGCTTATACATCAACGGATGTTGCCTCCGGCCAAAAGTTTCTAGCAATGGCAGGCTTTACCCCCGAGGCCATTAAATCCGCTTTGCCTGGTGTTTTAAATATGGGTTTAGCCGGTGATATGGATCTCGGCGAAGCCTCAGACATTGGCTCTAACGTTCTGACACAGTTCAAGCTTGATGCTGACCAAATGAACCGTGTATCAGACGTCCTTACCGCCACATTCACCCGAAGCAATACCGACTTACGAATGCTCGGCGAAACGATGACGTATGCTGGCCCCGTTGCTGCACAACTTGGCGTTAGCCTTGAAAGCATGGCAGCAATGGCGGGCACAATGGCAGATAACGGTATTCGTGGCTCTATGGCGGGTACATCCTTGCGAGCGGGCTTATCTCGACTCGTAGCCCCATTAGGCAAAGGGCAAGCCGCTATGAGTGCCCTGGGCGTTTCTGTAAAGGATGCCAACGGTAAATTACGTGATACCGGTGATATTTTAAAAGATGTGGGTAAGGCGCTGCGGAAATATGACCAGGCTAGCCAGATCCGCATTAAAAAAGACATTTTCGGTGAAGAGGCGATGGTGGGTATGGGCGCCGTCATTGATGCCACTCTCAGCGGGCGATATGACGAACTTCTCAAAGCCAACCAAGGCGCACTTGGCGAAGCCGATAAAAATGCAAAAATAAAAATTGATAACTTAAAAGGTGACTTGAAACAACTGGAATCAGCCTGGGAAGATCTCGGCATTCAAATGCAAGAAAGCGTTGATTCCCCGCTACGTAGCTTGACCCAAGGCATAACCAACACTGTCGCCAGTATTGGCAAGTGGATGCAAGCGCACCCGCAATTAACTTCTATGTTGATAAAAGCCGGACTCATCATTGCTGGTCTGACTGCAGCATTAGGAACATTGGCAATTGGCGCCGCCGCAGTGATGCTTCCATTTGCTGCCTTGCGTTTAAGCCTCACACTCTTAACTGGTGGGCAAGGCCTATTAGGTGCTCAAGGTGCATTCTCTAATTTCTTCAATGTGATAAAAATCGGCAGCTCTATTGCACGCATTGCATTAACAACAATGTTTGGCCCAATTGGCTTAGTTGTTACCGCCCTAGTCATTGCTGCCCTCACTATTTATAAGTATTGGGATCACATCAAGGCTTTCTTTAGTGGTTTCTTTGATGGGCTTATGATTGGCCTTGCCCCAATAAGAGAGGCATTTAGTGGTGCATTTTCTGCCGTTGCCCCTCTTTTCGATGCAATTTGGAACGCGATTAAAAAAGCGTGGCAATGGTTAACTGAATTATTTGCGCCTATTAAGGCCTCCGATGAAGCATTAAAAGATTGTACTGAGGCGGGTAAAACCTTTGGTGAAGTTGTCGGATTCGCTATTTCGGCATTGATGACACCGATAACGATGGTTGCCAAAGGGATTAACTGGATACTTGAAGCGCTAGGCATGGCGCCGCAGGTTGCCAGTGATACGGTAAACCAAATTAATAAAATGAAGCCGGTTGAACTGACAGCGGAAACCAAAGCGGTCATGGATTCGTTTAGCTCACCGCTGCAGGGCATCGCTGCCGTTATCAAAGCAGGAAACCAGGAGCAAGCCAAAACCAATCAAGAGACAGCAAAGCACAATGAAAATGTCGAAAATGGCAATATCACACCACCAAAAGTAAAAGTACCTGAATTTGGAACCGATGTTTACAACCCTGGCGAAGCCAAAAACAAAGGTTCTAGTGGTGGCGGTATCTCTACGCCCGATAAAGAAGTACGGGACCCAAATAAACTGGGCGAAATTGTTTTTAAAAACTTCCCAGCCATTAAAGCGGTCGATGGACTTTACCAAGACCCAACTGTGCGCGGGGTATCAGTACCTAATGTGCTCTCAGCTTCTGACGTTGCACCGGCTAAAATGGAAATGCAGCGCCCTGTTAAGCAAGATATTAAGCAGGATGGGGATAAATACGAATTTCATTTTCACGGTGTTGATATGAAAGATGCCAAAAGTATCGCCTCCATTGTTCGCCAGGAACTGGAAAAACTTAAACGTGAAACGGATACGCGCCGGCGTTCTCTCTTAACCGATATAGGATAATCATTATGATGATGATTTTTGGTATGTTTGTTTTTATGTTAGAAACCATACCGTATCAAAACTTACAACGTTCAATGAATTGGCGCTATGCCAAAAATGACCTGATTGGTCGTTCGGCATCGTATCAATACATTGGCGCCGGTGAAGATAAGATCACATTAACCGGTGTATTGGTACCCGAAGTGACCGGCGGTGATATTTCCCTGGAACTATTACGCACATCCGCTTATCGCGGGCGCCCTTATCCACTGATTGAGGGCACAGGCTTAATTTATGGTATGTATGTTATGGATAGCATGAGCGAGGGCAGAACGCTATTTTTCGGTGATGGTAAAGCTAAGCGAATCGAATTTACGATTACGTTGACCAGGGTAAATGAGGATTCGAGAGAGAAACTAGCCGGCATGGATTTAAACGATATACTTTCACTTTAGTTTATAAATAGTTAAGGGGCTAAAGCCCCTTTTTTTATGCAGGTTTCACAGGCCAATCAATGTCAGGGGCGAGGGAAGTATCAACACGATTGAGATAAACACGGTATGTTTTCCACGCTTTCAATTTTGCGTCGTAATCGTCGTCGTCAAGACCAACTTCAATGGCATCTTGCAAATACGTGATAGTGCTATTCGCTTCATCTAATCGCTGTGCCTTTTCCTGCTCTGCTTGTGAAACCAATACCGCTTTTTGTGCTTCGGTATCTGTTTCCCACTTTTTACCATCCCACTTGTCAAATTCAGTTTTAGGCTCTAACAACGTTAAACTTGCTGGCAAGTCACCAATAAAATCAATTTCCAGAGGTTGGCGAGTTTCCGTGTGGTAGGCTGTTTTCCCTCTGTTATCTGTGACAATTTCCCACTTAGCACTATCTTCACTACGCACCACTGCAAAACCGGCTTTAGTGGGTAAGTCTGGCGCGTCAATATAAGCGCCAGCCGACACACTTACATCAAAATAAATATTTTCCATGCTCGCGCTTAAATATTCGCGCGTTTGTGGGTCTGCGATATAAACTTTAATCCAACCCGCTTTTGTTGCTAAACCATTGTTGCCAATTTCGGCTTGTTCAATATCTAATTTATAGTTTTTCATTATGCTGCTCTCACGATATATAAAAATGCAATGTTGCGAGGGCGACTTTCTTTGCCGCCTGAATTTTCAGTTGTATATGTTGCATCTGAAACATTCGTCGCCAGTGTTCGAATTGCATGAGTATCATTACTACCGTTACCGCTACCTCTCTTTAAGACAATGTTATGATTATGTTCTTTATTCTCATCAAGTTGCGAAGATAAAAAAGTACGCCCCACATCAATTCCCCGCCCAGCATCAAGACCACGAAGGAATTCACCACGCAAATCAGGCAAAACCCCTGTAGGGTAAGCTTTCGCTAGAAGTGGGTAAGTGGTTTTATTGAATGACTGACCGTTACAAATTAAATATCCAGCGGGTGAAGCGGCTTGAGGCCATGGGATTGGGCATCCTACAGGGTAATCGCTACGCTCAAGATAGCCGGGGATTTTCACATTACCGTTATGGTCTGCTTGGGTATTCGCCGTTGTGTAAAACATTTGCGTAAATGGAACGGACTCATTGCTCGTATACGATAGAGAATACCAATTCGGATATGCAGCATTTCCGCCTTCACACGCAAGCACTTTATTCGCTCTCCCTGCCCCATTAGCAGCCCAAGACAAGCAAAATCCGATTAAATTTTTATTAATCGTATTCGTTAGTGATGCATCAAATGTGCGAAAACCTGTAATGTAAGGTCTTGTATTGTCTATATTTGCATACAGAGATTGGCTACCAACACCGAAATCTCCAACTTGCACCAATGTTCCGTTTGACTCTGGAATAACATGATTATACCAAATATTATCTTTGCTTCTGCTGCGTATTGTTGCAACTGAGCCTCGATTATCTAGCTGTATTGCAGTGCCACCGGATATTTGTGATGTAATGTAACCACCTGACGAGCTAAGCGTGCCTAAAACTGCAAGTGCACCACTTATTGTTCCGCCTTCTTTATCAAGCTTTTCCCCCAGTCCGTTGGTTAATGCCGTATTTGTCGCATATTGTGCATCTGACTCTGATTTAGAATAGCTGTAGCCCGCAGGGGCATAATCCCCTTTTGGTTGTAGCTTGCTAATCTCGCCAGTGAACAAATGTAAACTAGGAACCTTAGCTGTATCGTTACCTTTAACGTCAGAAATATTTGCTTTATCGAATTTTTTAGTTAAATCCAATTTGGTTTGTGCTGATAGAGCATCAATTTTTTTATCTAGCACGGTGATTTCAGTGTTCACATACTCGCGGGTTGCCAGTACGACTGATGGGTCAATTTTTAACGTGACCGATTCAGTGTGGCTGACAATCAACACCATTCGGATAGATTGCGTACGGCCTGAACCCTCGGCAAGCTGTGGCTTATACGTTTCAGGGCAGTTCGCTACTGCAACTAAATTACCCGCCTTATCAAACAAACCGATTTCACGTATCCACCAACCGCCCTCTTTTTCAGGAATAATTTGTTCCGCAACAATTTGATTTTTATTATTGTCATCAATGAATAATGTATTAATCGCCGCTCGGCGCTTCTCGGCGATCAGTTTTGTTTGATTGGTATCAGGGGTTGGTAATTTACCGCCACCATCACCCACCGCCATATGTGTTAATTCAAGCTTTGTACCCAGTGCGGTTGCCTGGGCGAGTAGGTTTTCACCCAATTTAGTCAGTAATGCAAAATATTTCATAATGGGTTAATCCTCATTTCGTCAATCAGGTGTACTGCAGCACCTTGAACATCAAGGCCAGATACAGAAATCAAAGGCGGTGTATAGGCATAAACAGTGAGTGAGTCACCGGTATAGCTAGAAGCTGCACAATAAAACTTACCGCGTGTTTCAAGTTGAATCGTTAACCCGACAAGGTGACGGCTAGCGGGTTTAGCATCAAAAATTAACGCTTCTAACTCTTGATACATTTCCTCGGTAATACCAGTTTCAAGCACCCCAATATCTAGGCGAAACGTGCCTGGTGTCTCGTTGGTTTTCCACCATTCAACAACACGAATTAAATAGCCCAATGGCTCAACCACACGGCGTAATGCCCCTATCGTGCCTTTGTGTTTATGAATAAACATCGCGGATTTAATCGCGTCACGCTTGGCTTTTTCAGTCCAGTTTTTATCCCAACGGTCAACACTGAACGCCCAGGCTAAATAGGGAAGTAAATGTACAGGGCATAGGTCAGGGTTCCACAATTCACGAATAGGTACAGGAACTTTTTCAAGCTGAGCGCAAGCCTCTGCCGCTGCAATTTCTAGATGTGATGAACCAACTGGCAACAATTGGCTACTCATCGGAACCGCCTAACATCACATTAATATTTGTGCAGTAACTGGCCTGCGTTTTATCCAATTTAATATCTGCTGTAGGTTTCTTAATTTCGACCCGCTGAACACCCTGAACGTGCAAGGCTGCATAAATAGCACTCAGTACAATGTCACGGCCTAACCGGTGTTGTTGTGTGGTATAGCGCTTTAATTGCGCCTCTGCCGCTTCGGTGATAGGTTCATATTCAGGCGCCGGATAGCAATAAATCACCGCTTCAATTTCATAATTCACTATCGCTGCAGATTGAACGGTCACACGGTCAGCCACTGGCCTAACATCTTCATCGTTTAAAGCCACATTCACTTTTTCAATCAAATCAGCCGGTGCTGTGCCGTTCCCCTCACGGGATAACACTGTAACAGTGACATAAGCTGGCTTTGGGCTAATTACTGATGCATCGGCGACACGACCATCGGCGCTACGGGCATGATATTCATAACTGCCAATTGGACCCGCTACACTTAACGCTTCAAATGCACCAGGTATACGCACACGGAGATCAGAATCGGATTCATACACTGGCGCGATAGGTGGAATAGCAGTTTCATCACCGGCAAATAGCACCAAGCGCTTAACGCCATTATTGGCGGCTAACTGATCAAGGTCTGCCCCTGTTGCAAACGCGACCATTGAAGCCCTTGCCGCCTCATTCACACGTTGTCTCAAAAGTAACTCACGGTAACAGTTAACTTGTAATAGCTTAACTAGCGGCTCAGACTCTAATTCTAATGTTCGCGCAATAGCGGCTCGCTGTTCTTCTGGCGTAGCTTCAATCAATGTCGCCTTGTGCTCTGCAAATAAAATCTCAAAATCAAGCGATTCCACAACATCCGGCGGCGGTAATAAACTTAAGTCAATAGTTGGCATGGCTTACCTCACGGGGATTGTTGTTGCTAAAGGTTGACCGTCATTTTTCATGCACTGCAGGTAAAGCGTTGTAATGCCCTTATCGTTTTGTTTCACCTCGATTTTTTGCAAACTTACACGAGGTTCCCAACGTAATAACGCCATATAGCAGGCACTCATTATTTTTAATCGCAGTGGCTTGTTATCAGCTTGGTCAATCAATTCCATCAAAAGTGAACCATATTCACGGCGCATCACTCGCGAACCAATTGGAGTAATCAAAATGTCATTAATGCTTTGGCAAATATGTGCATCATCATTAATTTTCCGCCCAGTGTTTCTGTCAAATCCGCTATACATCATTGAGGGCCATCCGTTTGACTTCCGCCGCGCTCAACACCACCATGTTTATGATCATGCAAAGTGATGCCATTAGATTTAATGCTGCCATTTTTATGATTAAAGTTACCGGTCATTTCACCGCCTTTTTCAACATTCAACGTGGCACAAGTTAGATTGTTTGAGCACACAACTTTTGGTGTATTGAAATTAATTTGACTGCTCGCATTAACCGTAACAATTGGCGCCGTTGCGTCGATTACATCACTGGCATTAACGACGGCTTTTTTAATACCGGTCACTGATAATTGCCCCGTGGCTGGCTCATACTCAATCACGGCCCCATCACTAAACGTCTTGTGCATGGCCTCCGCTGAATGGCTCGGTGCATCATGAGTAAAGCTATACAACGAGCACAAAATAAATGCGGTGCTTAGTTCACCACCAATCGCACCAATCAACACTTGCTCGCCAACACTTGGCGCCCACCAAGAACGACCCGCACCGGCTCGGTCTGCACCAAACATGATCCAATCGGTGAGATTTTCACCCGTTCTCACGCGACACACTTTTTTCTCCAGATCGATTTCTTCAACAATACCAACCCGCAAAATATTTGAAATTAGGCGCTCAAGTTCAGTAATACTCATTTTGCACTCATTAGATCGTGGTAAATGATTTCCAGTAATCCAATTCGTTCATGAGGTGATAGCCCCAATAACTCACGTTGTGGATACTGTGTTTTTGCCAGTTCATTAATCGTTCCGTTAAGCCCGTATTGGTGCTGCCTTGCAATCGCTGCAGCACGACCTTGAAAACCGACAACGGCAGCGGCTGGCGTTGATTGCATCCGTAGAAATCTGGCGGTGCGTAACCGTTGAAACATGGGATCAGGTCGCTTAGTGCTACGCCGTGTTTCTGATAAATTAATCGCTAAAAATCGGTCAATATCACTACGGTAGAATGACCTTAGCGCGCCGCGCTCCTCATCAAATCCTGTTATCATCCGACCATTACGACCTTTCGTACTGCGCCAGCTACGTAACCGGCGAACCTCGCCTTTATACAAAAATTCAACACTTTGCTTTGACCGAAGCACTTTTGTTTTTCGTGCCTGGTACGCTGACCCGTCAGGATTTTTTTGACTACGAATACGTTTTTGTTGATCTGTTCTAATCGCTTTTGCCAGCCTGGCAGATAATCGGCGACGATAAGCGGGGCTTGTTGTTGAAAGCAACCGTGATAATTCATCATCTAGCTGTGCAAACAGTGAATTTTCATTACTCACGATTTACCCCACGTTATTTAGGTTGAAATTTTGGTTCCGGTAAGTGCGTGATCACATCTTCACCGCTGGAACTGTCAACGGTGACACGTTCAGTCACTTGCAAAACAATCAAAATGTCGGCGGTATCGTTATCTAAAATATCTGCATCAAAACGAATGCCAGCTTCACGTTTATCTGGGTTGAATATTAAATCAGGCTGCTGTTCACGAACCCACTTCATCACCGGTAACGTTAAGTTATCCAAGGGGTTCGGGTAGTCCATTGCCAATACATTCAATTTGTAGCGATACAAAAATGAATTGCTCGCTGTTCCAGTGGCAATGACTTGCCCCTCAGTCACATAGACTTCAAGTGCTTCGGCACTTTGCTGAAAAAAGGGATCACTTTTTGCGATAAACTCCCTTAATAATTTCGGCTTTAACATCACTGCCCCCGATAATGCTCAATGGCACGAACACAACGTTTTTCAAGGCTTGGCTTATCCACTTTGCAACTGTTATCGATGGAAATGTAAAAGCTAAATCCCCAAAAAATGCACAAATATAAAATGATGCCGATTGCACAAAGTGCTTTTTTCATGGTGTTAACCTGCATTGCTTTTCAAGCTTTATCGCCCTGGCTTGCCAATAATCTAGTTTGGCTTGGTCACTGATAATGCCGGCTCGGATATCGTAAATAAGCTGTCCAGCTTCTGCAGAGAATCGGATTTCGGTTCCATCGCCCACGCTGCCGCTGCTGGTATTTCGACTTGCTGACAACTTACAGGTAGCAAGGTCGGCTTTGGCGAACCGCAACCGCTTATCACCATTAGCCAGGGAACGACGAAGACGATCATTTTCATTAAGTTCATGCTTAAGTTTTCCTGAATATTCCGCATCTAATTCAGCGGCGGCACGTTGTGCTAACTTCATACGCTCAATCACGGCATCACTGTGCATCTTCGCCTCAAGGGCTATCGCGGTGATGGTTGTTTCATGCATTGCCGTTTGTACCGCTAGCTTTTTGTCGTAGTGCCATTTACCCACAATCACCAATAGGGCCAAACCAATAACGAGATACGTTGAAAGGCCACTTTTATTCATCATCAAGCCCCCAACACGCTAACGCTGATTCTTGCTCACGGCGTAGCACCTGCCCGTAACACCCGTTTTTTTGCCCTTTTGTTTGACGACAATCCTTACCACCATCAAAAATCCAACGTTTGATTTCTTGGCAAGCCCCTTTTTTATCGCCGCTATTGAGCTTTTTATAAAATGTCGAAGTAAAGCATTTACCAGGGCCGATATTGTAGGGGCAGAAACTGGCAATACCGGCAACCTGTGCGTCTGTTAAGGGGACTTTGACATTACGCAGCACCCAGTTAACCGCCTTTTCAGCTTCAATACGGTTAACCTTGGCGCACTGTTCATCGTTCATCGTCATGCCTTTTTTTACGGGTTTGCCCTCTATTCGTGTAACACCTCGGCATATTGTCCAGATACCGCCCGCATCTTGGTATGACGTCAGCAAATTCCCTTCTTTTTCATCAAGAAATTGGTCAAGGATTGCTGTTGCACCAGCTCCACCTAATAACAAGCCAATCATGGCTTTACTGAATAAATTCACGTTATTTTGTCGCATTACAAATCCTGTTTAGGTGCTGTAATAAAGTCTTTTACTGACTCGGAGGCATTACCTAATTCACTTTGTTTTTTTAAGGTGTTCACATAATCAGCCCATATTTCCGTCCTTTTTTGCTGTGAACGGCGATTAAGCAAATAATTCAGAACACCCAAAACAACACTGACAATAAGCCCAAATAGAAAGCCAACTTCATAAAGTGTGAAACCAGAAAAGAACGCGCCAACGGTGGCGAAAAAGTAAGTAAGCTTGCTGTGAAGTTCGCTGTAAAGTTCGTCCATCCCTAATCCCACAATTGAATAATGTCTTTCTGTTTAGGCTCGGTAATGTCGGGCATATCAACCCATTGACCCGCATTTAATTCAGTTGTCAGGCACAACCCCGGGTTAGTTTCTAAAACCTGCTCAACGACACCGTGTGTTCGCCCGTAATAGCGGAAGCACAACAAATCTACGGTATCGCCTTGATGTGCCTGAATTTTCATTACGCTAACTCCGCAATCATGCGTTTCTCGCCGGTCAAATCACGGATCGCATTTTGGGTATCACGTTTTAAATCATCAATTTGCGTGCTCAATGCCTCGGCGTGCTTTTCACCATCTCGCGTTGTGTCAATATCACGATAGTTTTCAATCAAGTACGCTTTGGTGTAGCTGTACACCGCATGACGATACAAAAAGGTATGATTAGTTTCGTTATTCACAGGCGGTGACGGTATTTTTTCCAATGAATCAACCGCTTGCTGACTTTGCCAGTGACTTAATAAATTATTGACATAGATAACCGAATTCGTGGCTGCATGTTTTAGCCTGGCAGTTGTGACTGTGCCATTGATACGCATCGCCCAGCGGAGATCTGAAAGCTTAATCTCAGGGTAAAAAGGGATGCTTTTAACCGTTTCGCCCTGGTCATTGATATCGATGGTTTCATCCGTTGTCGCAATGGTTTTCTTAGCAACTAGCCCGTTCATTTGTCACCTCAATAAAAAACGGCGGTGGACGATGAAACAACGTTATTTACCCTATTTCATCGTGCCGCCGTGGCACACGGGGGTGCATTCGGTTAAGACGCGGCTTTTTTCCGTGTCGTTGTTGTCTTTTTCGTGGTGGCTTTCTTCACTGCCGCTTTTTTAGGCTCTGCCTTTTCGGCAATGACAGGCTCTTGTGGTGGATTATCATCTTGTTTTACTGTGGCTTTTTTGATTTCTCGCTGCAGCAATTCAATATCACGCTTAACACCCACTTTTTCATGCAGTAACAATGCGCTTTGCATCAGCTCAACCGCGCGTGACTTGTCGTTAATGTCATCATTTAAACGCAATGTATAAGCCAATGATTTATAGAGTTTTGCTCGAACTTCATTAGGTACATCATATGATTTAGTCAGGCCGTTTAAACGCTCTAATACATTGATAGAAATTAATTTTTCTTTATCAACACCCGCCGCAAACAGCGTCAGCGCTCTATCACAAATTTCATCAATCACCATCGTTGCCGGTGTGCGGTTATAACGTTCTGGTAATGGCAAGTTATAGGCGAGAACGTAATCAGCCATATCAAGCGCACGGTCATAATTTTCGCAGTCAATTTGCCAAACAAGGAGCGTTGTAAAAACTTCATCTGATTGCCCTGTATTGGCAGATAACACGCCGTCAATCCAAGGTTCATACTGTTCAAGTATTGTTTTTTTATACTCAACCTTAAATTCCGTACCTTGAATGTTGCTAAGGCGGGTTTGGTCGTGACGTAAACGATGTAAAATTTGTTCGTATGCCGTCATGTTTTCGGTTGTCTGTTCATCGCCTCGGCGTTCTGCCATTGTCTGGCGCCAGTGTTTCTGCGCCGGTGTGAGTTGTTCCATTGCATGTTCCCCGTGAAAAAAACCGGTGCCACAATGACACCGGTGGTCTTACTGTTACTCGCCGCTGTTAGCACCGGCAAAGGTAATATCTTCAATCAGACAACCTAAGCCGTAATCTTCAACCGCATAGCCGTCATTGCTTTGTGCATAAGTTGCAATACGGTTATATTCCGGTTCATTTTTGATAAAGCGGGTTAACTTCCCTTTCTGCCAGTACAGCGATAGGTTTTTCATGGTCGTGATAAATACCGCACCATCAGGCATATAAGGCACTTGAACCGTCGGGATGCCCCCTAGGGCACTGAGTTTTAACAACTCATTACCGGCGAGCAGTTCCATATTTGGATTTTGCTGGCTATGCTGATTGATAACCTTGAAGTTTTTCTGTGTGACCAGTTGACGACCAACAATTGCGACAAGCCCTACGGCTTGTCTGTGCCACGGATCAAGTAAGCTATTCACAGCATCGAAAACGACTGCATCATGATTGGCATATTGCCCTTTCGTGATAATTTTCCCGTCCTCATCACGAGAGGTTACGGTGATCCCTTTCATCACACGTTGTGGTGCACGTTCACGCATTAACTGCAACCAACCAATATTCACATCTTGCAGTAATGGGTAAGTGTCACGGTCAGATTTCAACGCGCATTTTTCACCGTTAAAACCAATCATCAAACGGTCTAAGGCTTCACGCTGTAAAATTTGCTGATTAATCAAATTTTGAAATTCAGGGTGACCCGCCCAGGCATCTAACTGCGTATAAGAAATCATGGTGTCAAAGTTGGTTTGTTCACATGAATATCGATTTACAGTTAAATCATGCACCGACTGTGGTTCACGGCGATCAGTTGTCGAGGTGTTGCGACCCGCAATAGGCTTATTGACAGCGATTAAAATCGTTTCGCCTTTTTGCTCGGTGACACCGAACGAGTTGATTTCTTTTAGAAATGGATGATTTTCCATCACCGCTTTTTCAATTTTTTGCTGTACAGACGGATCAACCGAAAACTGCAGCTTATCATCGGTTCTGACAGTATGATTTAGACGCGCTTGATTATCTAAATAGGATAAAAACGCCTTTTGCACTTCTGGTGTATATGACATTGAGGCCATTCCTTAATAGTCGGGTTTAATTAATACTCAGACTGAACAAACCCGCCGTTACCGGTGGAAAGTTGACGTTGTTCACCGCCCGCATCTGTGTTACTCAATTTCGTTTTCAGAGTTTCAATTTCCTGCGTAAGCTTGCTGATATCACCCGCTTGAGCTTCATTTTTCGCCGTTAGCGCTTCCACTTCTTTTAACGCGTTGGCACATGTCGTTGCAGTGAGGTTAATTCCCTCTCTAAGCGCGGAAATTTCTTGTGATGCCGTATCACGCTGAATACCTAATACTTTCTTTATCCCATCCAAGAATTGCTCTGATAATGATTGCTTATCAGCTTTATCTTTCACTGCCGCCGCCGTTAGCTTTACAACGGTTTCCAGGGATGCCGTATACGTGTTGTTTGCATCATCTGGTAAGCCACGTTCGCGATTACTCAGTTTGATAACTTGCGTACCAAATGCCGCCGGTGTGTCTGTTAACGCAACACCAGTCAGATAAGCCCCTTTTGCGGCATCATTCGGGCAATCTGGTAAAAATTCGATACTCGAAAAGATTTTTTGACCACTTTGATTAAGCGCTAATAATCCAGCGTCTTTTACTGGATCAATGGTCGCGGTAATTTCTAAGGCTAATTTCCCTTTTAATGGCCCATCTTCCAATTCAACAGCACGAACGGAATCGACCATGGAAAAATGGCGCCATTGGCTATCAGGGAAAATACTGGTGATGTGTTCTAAGTTAATTCGTGCAGCATAAAGTTGCGGGCTGTAGTTGTCCGCCATCTGCTGGATTTGGTCACGCGATACAGCAAAGCCGTTAAGCGTTCCACCCTCCGTACAGACGATGACTTGTAGTGTTTTATTGTCCTTTGGCATTGGGTTTTTACTCCGAAGATAGCGACAATTCTGTGTGCTTATATCTTCGCAAGTGATTGTTTATGATTCAAAACCTTTGCCTTGTCGTGTCAATGTGACAAGTTAAAACCGTGGAGGACTACGCGCGCGATGTGGGAAAGTTGATACATGATGACAGACTCATTACGCGATCCGAGACAGGAAGCGAAAAGCCTCTACTGGCAGGCCTACAGCATTTCACAAATTGCCACTCACTTAAATGTGAGTGCGAATACTATTTATTCATGGCGCCGGCGGGATAAATGGGATGAAACCGAGGTAATGCAACGCCTTAGCGGTGAAACCCATGTTCGTATATTGCGTTTAATGTCAAAAGAGAATTTGACCGCTCATGATTTCAAAGTCATTGATTTTTTAGGGCGTCAACTAGAACGCTTTAACAAATCGAATGAACAGCAAGAAGCAGAAAAGAAACCGAAAACCTCGAAAAACCATTTCACCGATGAGCAAATAGACCAATTGCGCGACCTCGTGTTGGATTCACTCTATGAACATCAAAAGAAATGGTACAAACAAAAACACCGCCGTAACCGGATGATTTTAAAGTCACGGCAAATCGGGGCGACTTGGTATTTTGCCAGGGAAGCATTAATTCATGCCCTAGAAACAGGCAATAACCAAATATTTCTTTCAGCGAGTCGCGCCCAGGCACTGCAATTTAAAGTTTTTATTCAGGCCCTCGCACGGCTTGTCGGTGTTGAGTTAAAAGGTGGCGATAAAATTATTTTAGCCAATGGTGCAACGCTGTTTTTCCTTGGCACATCGGCGGCTACCGCACAGTCATACACTGGTGATCTCCATTTTGACGAGTTCTTTTGGACAGCGAATTTTATGGAACTGCGTAAAGTCGCTGCCGCAATGGCAACGCAAATTGGTTTACGCCGCACTTACTTTTCGACGCCCTCGTCAGAAGAGCATGAAGCCTATCCGTTCTGGACGGGGGATTTCTTCAATAATGCACGTGCTGAAAGTAAAAAAATCCTTATTGATACCAGCCATAAAACATTAAAAAACGGGCAGTTAGGCGGCGATAATATCTGGCGCCAAATCGTTACGATTCATGATGCGCTTAACTCTGGTTTTGACCTGGTTTCCCTGGAAGAAATCGAGAGCGAAAATACCCCTGATGATTTTGAAAACCTGTATAACTGCCAGTTTGTTAAAGCCGGTGAACGAGCCTTTGATTACAACGCCCTGATTGCACGAGGTGTTGACGGGTATAACCGTGACGTTTGGCCTGATTGGAAACCGTATACCAACCGCCCTCTTGGCAATAAACCGGTACATATCGGTGCTGACCCAACAGGCACCGGCGGCAATGGTGACGGCTTAGGGATTGCTGTTCTTTCTCCGCCTGCAGTCACTGGCGGTAAATGGCGAGTCGTTGAAGCCCTGCGTTTTCGTGGTATGGCCTTTGAAAAACAAGCCGAGGAAATCAAAAAATTAACCCTGCGCTATAACGTTATCGGGATCACGATTGACGGCACTGGCGGGACGGGTGAAGCCGTCTATGAATTGGTTAAAAAATTCTATCCAGCGGCAACTATGATTGGTTACTCCGCACCAGTTAAACGGTTAATGGTGCTTAAAACACAAATGTTAATCCGTAATGGTCGCCTCGAATATGATGCGGGCGCACAACACATTGCCTCATCGTTTATGACCATTAAAAAAGTGATCACACCTGGCGGCATTGTCACCTACATATCGGAAAGAACACGCGGCGTTGATCACGGTGACATTGCCTGGTCAATCATGAATGTTTTATATGGCGAACCTATTGGCAGTGAAACTGCAAATGAAGGTTCCTGCATATCGGAGTTTTAAATGGAAACTGAATTACCCGTTGTCACAAACACAACAAACTTACCTGCTGAAAATCAATGCGCCGCATTCACTTTTGATAATCCCATACCCATTATGGGCGCCTATGATTTACTGGATTGCATGGAGTGTGCCAAAAATGGCAAGTGGTATGAGACACCGCTGGATTTTTACGGCATTGCGCGCGCCTTTCATTCTGCAGTGCATCACCAATCGCCGCTATTTTTTAAGCGTAATGTGATAATGAGTTGCTTTATTCCACATAAGGCACTGACCTATAAAGAAATGAGCGCTTATGTATTGGATTACCTGGTATTCGGTAATGCTTACTTTGAGAAGCGCATTAATCGCCTGGGCGGTTTACTGCAGCTAAAACGCTCACCGGCTAAGTATACTCGCCGTGGTGCTGACCTGGATAACTATTTTTTTGTTCAAAACTTTCGTGACGCTCACGAATTTAAACGCGGTCATGTCTTTCACTTAATCAATCCCGATATTAACCAGGAAGTATACGGCCTGCCTGAATATCTCGCCGGCCTTATCTCTGCCACCCTCAACCGTTCAGCCACAACATTTCGTGTTAACTATTATGAAAATGGTTCACACGCCGGTGTGATTGTTTATCTTAATGACACCCTCGCCGATCCCAACGGTGTCAATGATTTAAAAGAATCGTTGCAGAAATCACGGCAAGGCGGTGCATTTAAAAATCTCTTTGTCTACGCTGCCGGCGGTAAGAAAGACGGGATTCAAATATTACCGTTCAGCCAAATCGCGGCAAAAGATGAATTCATGAGTGTGAAAGATACAACCCGCGATGACTTGCTCGCCATGCACCGCGTGCCCCCTCAACTGATGGGTATTGTGCCAAGTGGTTCAAGTAACTTTGGCGATATAGAAAAAGCGGCTAAAGTCTTTTCTATCAATGAATTATCCCCCATCATTGAAAGCTTGAAGTCAATCAATGAATGGCTAGGCGAAGAGGTTGTACGCTTCAATACGTACGCTTTGTTAGATGCCCTGGGTAGCAAGTGATAGCGAGATAAAATTACTTAGCCTCTGTATCAAGCTGTATGCTATCACACCACTTTCAATTATTACTTATAGCTAGCCTCGTTTTAAATCAAAACGCACCAACCTCCCCCACACAGGCGCAAAAAAGCGCCTTTTTTTATGCCTCAAACGTACGAAAAAACAACCCCACCTACAACCCATTGCGCGCGATTGCTCCCCCGCCTCGCCCGCACACAAAAGGTGTGCTTTTTTGTGCAGTTGTGCCGATCACCAAAACCCGCACCAGTACAGGCACCGAGTAGCAAATCGGTTAACGTTAAATTTGTGCAATTTGATGCGAAATTGTGAGGTTATTTTATCGTAAATTTTATATTTACAAAAAATTACAAACTTTATTTTTAGGTTAAAACACAAAAAAAACCAGCCGAAGCTGGTTTGATTAAAATGTACTACTTTTATCTCACATTATTTGCAGTCACAGTGAGGGATAACAAAGACTTTCGCTCTTTTCGGATAGCTAATTTTTCCATTAACATTCCGATAGGGAGTAAATGTTACCTCACAAGAGCTTCCACATTTTGGACAATAACCTGTCGCCATAGTGTAAATTCCTATGATTTTGTGAATGCTGTAAATTCATACAGATTGCACATTGTGAGGAGAACCGCTACACTACAGACCAATTTCAAAAAGTATTGCGGTTGAATTATCTCCATACTTGACGGATGTGTTAGCGCACTCCGCCCCCTAAAGTCCTGTTAGCGCAGGACTTTTACATATAGAATTATTACTTTTCTTATAATCCCATATAATTACTTGCAATTGCACTGAGGAATAACAAAGACTTTCGCTTTTTTTGGATAGCGAACTTTGCCGTTAACATTTATAGAACGAGTAAATGTTACCTCACACGCGTTTTTACATCTCGGACAATATCCCATCGCCATAATGTAAACCCCTGTGGTTCTGTGAATGCTGTAAATTCATACAGATTACACTTGGTGAGGAGAACCGCGATACCAACTACTAATTTCAAAAAGCATTACGGTTGAATTATCTCCATACTTGACGGATGTGTTAGCGCACTCCGCCCCCTAAAATCTTGTTAGCGCAAGACTTTTACATATAAAAATCAAAAGACATCTGGTTTGTTTTTAATCCCATTGTTTCTAGTACTATTTCTGCGAAACTATCGGCTTGCCATTCAGCATCTTCGATCCTAGTTGGTGCTTTATTCGCAAAATGAAGCAATGGTTTATGAGCTAATAGTAAATGTCCTAACTCATGAAACATAACTTCTAAAGCATGTTCTTCACCCAAACAGGCCATTGTATAAATCTTATTTGGTACAGATATTGTTAAGTTACTTGGGTCGCAATGCCCTATTGTAAGGTTAGCAGTATGTGCCTCCCACTCATTGTCATCCATGACATGAATAGTAATCCCGTACAAGTAGAGATCCTCAAAAATTTTATCGTATCTCTTTCGCTTACGTTTGCTTTTGCCAAAATCATTAATCCCGAACGCATGGCAAAAGTTTATAGCTCTAACTGCAATTTCTTCCTCTGGCATAGGGGATACACGGATCCCTCGCATTTGATACATACCTAACCCTCATGATTTATACTTAGTTTTTTTGGATTTGCTGTAATAAATCAGCAAAACATTTTAGTTGTTCTGGCGTAAATTGTGATTTAGCAAATCCAGCAACAAGCATTTGCTGTTGTTGTGACAAACCATCAATCGGAACCGTTTCATTTGATACATTCGCTAACTCTTCCAAAGAATCTATCTTGTGATTTTTTCCTTTAAAAAAGTTATCTATCTTTTTTACCCATTTAGCTGGTATCTTTTTACCGCCTGTCTCTAATCCACTTAAAAATGCAGGGGTTGTTTCCAGCTCTTTGGCCATTGTCAAAAGTGTATATCCTATATCTATCCTCGCTTTTCTAACGGCCTTACCAAATTCAGTGAGTGCCATGTTCGTGTCCTCTTGTTATCGTTACTACCGCAGCCATTGATGTTAGCTTATATTTATAATTGCTGAATTCAACATTATGAAATCAACATAAAATGCTCATTATATTCGTGCATATTACACAAACAAAAATATCAATTCAACCTTTTTGGTTAAATTAATTATACCAATTAGGTTAAATTAATTCACTAAAATTAAAAGTAATTATATTTCAAACAAATACAATCAATTTACGTTTCTCTCCTTAATTTTGTGATTCGCGCCAATGCATCAGCGCACCGTTGTTTATACTTCCGAATCCTAGCCTCATTTAGTGCTGCTATTTCTTGTTTCCTTTGCTCTTTTCCATCCTCTGTCAGCTCTAACCTCAGCCGTTCCCCATCTAATTTCAGATAATAGTTACCATAACTAACCCCCATGCCTTTCGTAAACATGGCTTCAACATGTGGAATATCAAAATCAATACCGACCTCATTGGCAAAAGTGACTATTTCAGACTGAATTTCTTTATCACTCTCGCTTAGTTCAATTTTTGATACCTGTCTTTGCTGATTACCCTGTGATATTTCGCTGCCTACGGCGTTATTAGCGTCTGTTTCTATAAACGCGAAACCGTATTCCTTAATGTTGCATACTTCACCTGAACCCTGTTCAGGCTCGTAAAATTGCACATCTGACAGATTGGATGTGATCCGCGATCTACAGTTATTGACAGGACTCCGAGGCGCTCCGTTGTCGCTTCTTAAAAGATTAAGGTCAACGTCAACGGCGCTTTTCTTGACGATTTGATACTTTCTGTCACGCGTCTT
>NZ_JAMPMI010000014.1:0-18598 GCF_028478065.1 Providencia sp. PROV255
GCGCACTCGCTCTGCAACTTCACCACAAGCTGATCAGCAATAGAAACGCCACGCAAACAAGAACGACGGCACTCTCGATAAGCGCCTTTTGATGGGAGTTTATAGAAATGAAATTGTGGTATACGCCAAGTTGAAGCCCACGCAGTAACAGCCGCCGCCATACTTTTTAAATCTTTACCGGTTTCGTGGTCTATCTCACCATCAAGGGCGTAACCGTCGATATTTTTAGCGATATATTTTGCGATATAGCCTACTGCGCCGCCGCGGTTCATGTGTTTACATTCAAAACGGTATTTATGTGCGCCGGCCTCGTCACCATCTTCTTTTAATGCACGTTTGCGCATAATCTCAATAGCTTTTGCCCGGCTTGCTTTATCAACAAATAACAACATGTGCCAGTGTGGTGTGCCGTCATGATGCGGTTCGACAACACGAACACCATAAACATCAATGTTATTGTCATTAAATGCTGAACGAATACGCGACCAAACTTTGACTAAGTACTGCTGCCCGTCCTTTGGTGTGTATGCCTCATTTTTCCATTTGCTGTTAAGTACTGCGATCACGTCTTTTTTGCGTTTACGTAGCTTTGTTGGGTGGTATTTTGACGGGCAAGTCATGGTAATAAACATACCAATATCACCACGTTCTTTCGCTACGCGTTCAATCCCCGCCATTTGAGCCATAAGTTCCATGCGGCGAATTTCAGGATTTGAAACACTCGCCATCACTTTATCGAACAGATCAAAGCGTTCACCGGTTTCAACATCCTGAATATCCATGCCTTGTAGGTATTGTATATTAGACAAACGCTGCGCTTGCACTGCGCGAATAGCCTGTTTACTCGCATATGGGTTGCGATTCTGGCAAACATCCATATTGGCAATCATTAAGGCTTCTAGCCATTGAGTGCGATGGGCTTTTAACTTCCGACACCAAAAGTCCGCATTAACCAAGCGCTGTACAGCCGCTATCACTTTTCTAACTTCTAGATTTTGTTTACCTTTGCCTTTTTTGCGATTTTTCAAAACTCGGCAGTAGGCTTTATAATGAAGCGGTGCAACATGTAGCCCTTTCACCAACTCAGCCAAACGTGCGTAAATTTCTGTTTGTACTGAATCTTGATAGATAACTTCACGATCACCGTTATTCTGTTCTGTAAACTTATCGCAATAGATTTCATACAAATTAGAGAAACCGACAGCAATAATTTCAGCCAACTTTTTCACCGATTTATCATTCAAATCAAACAATCGGTTATATTGGCTAACATCAGGCGATAAACGAGTTGATATTGTTAATAATGCTTTTGTTTCAATTTCATAACGTGCATTGATAACAAGTAATCTTTGCCATATCTGCTCATGAAAACGGTAATATAAAAAGTCGTAGGCTTTACGTAGCCCACTTTCTTTTAATAAGTTGTCATAGTGTTTTTGATAGCGATAGCGCAGAACACGCGGCAAGGTTTGAATATCACTTAAAATCGCTTGCCCCTGAACAATTTGTTCACGGGTAAGCGGTCTTTCTATATCAGATTTATAGTAATCATTATCTTTTGGCTTATTCCACGGATAAGGAAATGCCATATCCGCGGTATAAGTCAGCGGTAACGTGGTGAAATCTAATACCTTAGACATTAAGTGCTCCGCCTAATGTTTCAGGTCTTAAAAGATTAATCGCAGTTTCACACCGGCGAGAAATGACATCTACCGCCTCACGATAAACATCTAATGTTTTAATGCCTCGCCCTTTAACGTTTTGAACATGATAAGAAACTAAATCAATTGCCAGCATCCACGGATCGGAATGACAGCAAACGAGGCTATAACAACGAGTACGACGGTTATATGACAGCAACCGCCAGATAATTTTATTGTTTTCAGTAACAACATGGCGCTGAATAGCAAAACGTGTGCCGCTAATGTAAACACCATTGATAGGATCAAGCATCATTACTTAACCCCCTCTAAAACCGCGATAATTTCTTTTGCCGGTTTACGGCAACCGCTAGCCGCAATTGTGCGCGGTGCTTCTATTTCATGAATAGTGAAACCAAGGTCAGCGTAAAGCGATTTTGCAAGCACAGAATTAGAGGCAGTGATCGGATTGCCTTGACTATCATTAATATCTTTTAATGTAATCGCTAACGCTTCATGGTCAGCATCGGTAAAGCCGGCAGTATGATATTGAGTGAAACAATCACGCCCAGCCATATACGGCGGGTCACAATAAACACCATCACCATCATCAACCAAAGAAAGTGTGTCTTGCCATTCAAGACAAACAATGCTCGCATTCATCGCCTTATCGTAAAAAGCAAGAATTTCATTTATTGGATAATATGATTTTTTATAGTGCCCGTAGGGTACATTGAATTCCCCTTTTGAGTTATAACGACACAGCCCATTGAAACAATGACGATTTAGATATAAAAACCGAAATGGATGATTGAAACTATCTTTATTCAAGGTATTAAATAAAATACGTTGAGCTTTATAGTTAAATTCAGTATTTAAACTAGGCCATTCAAGTTCTTTTTTTAAAAAATACTCGGTATCGTTCTGTATCATTAAATACAAATTGATTAGGTCGTCATTAACATCAGCAATTAAATACTGCTCATAGTCAGTATTCATCATCACAGCGCATGAGCCTGCGAACGGCTCAACTAGGCGTTTAGTTTTAGGTAAGTGCGGGCGTAGCTGCTCCATAATACGAACTTTAGAGCCAGCCCATTTGAGGATTGTTTTATGCGCCATAATCAACCTCTACGTGCATAACACGAAATGAGATCAGCGCGAATTGAGGTAACGTTTCTAATTCAACATAAACATCATTAACATTGGTTACATCTAGAATTAAACAAATTATCTTACGGCCAGTTTTTTCATAGTCATGAAAAATACCATCCGTGACAAGAGAACTATATTTTTTTTCAATAACTTCATTTAAAACCATAATGTCGCCAGTTTTGAAACCTCGATCATTACGTCTAAATTCTGCTTTCTTTCCCCCTGACAATACAGCTTTGAAATGTTTCTCTAAACATTTTAATTCATGAATATCACCCATCTCACACACTCCGATAATGTTTGCTTTTAAGCTCAGATACCGTTTTGCAGTCAATGCACAAAGTGCAACCAATGGACGCAATACGGCGGCTTTCTGGGATTGGCTTTCCGCAACATTCACAAAAAAAAGCAGACACCCCACGCGGGCGGTCAGTAATCGCTTTTATTTGTTGTTCACGAATTAACATTTCGTTGTCGCTAGCGCGGTCAATTTCTTTAAACATGATTTAGCTCCGCCGCTTGGTTTTCTAAATAGTCAGCTTCACTCATCAATAACTGATGTATTTCTCCATAACTCAGTTTTTCACTTAAAACCTTGTAAGCTAGTGAACGCTGGCGATCAGCAAACCCGCCAATAAGTGATTTGCGCTCATCTTCTCTGTTAGCTTTTATGTTTTCTGCTACAGGGGTAAATATTGGATCAGGAAATGTTCTCATGTTCATTACCTATATTTTGATTGTAAAAAGCCCTGACGAATAAACGTCATTATTTTTAATAATTAAATTAATTAGACTGGCATTACTATATGTGTTGGTAACAATGCATTTAATGCCTTTATTTTATTAAGTGCATTAATAAATTGCTTCTGTTCGCTAATAGTTAATTCATCAAATTTCATTTCTTTTTTATCGCTTAAATTTGCAAGATGAAAAATCATATCTAATATTCTTTTATCTTGTTTACGTAAGTAATCAATGAAACCTGATAATTGTTGATTTGTTGGTTCTTCATTACGGCATTGTAGTAACTGAGTTCTCAACTCTGCCGCTTTGTTCAGTGCTGTGGTGCGCTCTGTGAGTGTTCCTCCATCATTAGAGTACCGATCATAAGACTTTCTTTTTATGTTAGGGGCATCAGCCAGCTTTGATTGAAAACTAATAATCTCGGCTGTATTTACTTTCTCGCCTTTATTATCTATTTCTTTCATCGCCGTGTTACCCATATTAAACCCCGTAAAGTTTATCTATATATTTTGTTGCTTCTGCCATTGCATCAAATAACCCGAATGATTGCTCATTCTGTGAAACTTGATAGCGCGTTATCTGGCGTAATTTATTCCGCGGAATTTTTTTAATCGTGAATCCACGATAAATAAAACAATGAGATTTAAGCTGCAATATTTGCATATTACAGCCCTACCCATAATAACCATGCGTCACGTTGTTCTTTTGGTCTATTAAGAAATGCATCACGCATTGCGCGGTTGAATTCAGGGATATAAACCCAGTTTTCACCACGGACTTTAACATCACCCTCATGATCTGGATTCTGCCAAACAATCAGCGGTAACTTATTTCTCTCAACCATATTTTTTACTGCTGATTCACTTTTACCGATCAGATCAGCGAATTTTTTATAAGGAACCGCATCAACTGGGTAATGAACCTGCAAATACTTTTCTAATTCTTTAGTGTTCATGTGGCATAATCTCCTTTGTTGGACGCTTACAGATGCTTAGTTTTGCATTTGTAGGCTTTTCTTTAACCTCTTGGGTGCTAAATTTAGAACCAAGAATAGTTCTTTAGGTAGAACCATGTCAATAGATTATGCAAAAAAACTTTTACTCATACGTAAATCAGAAAAACTTACTCAACAAGAGTTTGCTGATTTAACAGGTATCTCCCTGAGTACAATAAAGAAGTACGAAACAGGGCATCAACCCGCCGGAGCATCAACGATGGAGTCGGTAATACAAGCCGAAAAATTTAAGAAGTATGCAATGTGGTTAACAATCAATGAAACATTTGAGTCCGCAGGCCAAATTAGTCCGTCTCTCTCCCCTGATGGGCAAGAAAACAAAACGTCATCCCAATCCGAAAGGAAAATTGGTTAGATCTACATTATGAGTTTATAGACTGGATTGATAGCCAGTCGCTTTGCCACATCGGAGGGCTGCAATATGCCAATTAAAAAAACCGATGATGGTCGATATATGGTGGACATTAGACCTCTTGGACGGAACGGAAATCGGATCAGGAAAACATTTGATAAAAAATCAGAAGCGATTGCCTTTGAGCGTTACACAATGGCAAATGCTAAAAAAGCGGGAACGAAAGCAGATAGGCGGCTTTTAAGTGACCTATTAGAACTTTGGTGGCTTTATTATGGCCAAACAACTGAAAATGGTTCAATAGAGAAAAGACAACTTAAAAAAACAATTAAGTTTCTTGGTGACCCCGCAATTAACAGATTGAATAAACAAGTATTACTTGAGCATCGTAGTGATAGGTTACTAAGTGGAACAAGTGCAGCGACTATTAATCGCGATATGTATCGTTTATCAGGCATGATTTCTACACTTAAAAAGCTTGAGGTGTTTAATGCAGATAATCCACTTAACGGCTTGCCACCTCTCAAAGAAACACCACCTGAAATGACATTCTTAACTCATGATGAAATTAGTTTATTGCTATCTCAGCTATCATCAGAAGAAAAGAAAATCGCAATATTTTGTATGAGCACAGGTGCAAGGTGGGGAGAGGCAGCAACACTACAGAGTAAACAAGTAAAAAATGGGCGAGTTACTTTTCTGAAAACTAAAAATGGGAAATCACGCATAGTTCCTATTTCTGAGGAATTAGAAAAGGAGATAAAAACTAAGCAAACCGGCTTATTGTTTGATGTTGATTACGAAAGTTTCAGGCTGAAACTAAAAGCTGTAAAACCTGATTTGCCAGACGGTCAAGCTACGCACGTTCTTAGGCATACTTTCGCAAGTCACTTCATGATGAATGGTGGCAATATTGTTGCGCTGCAACAAATATTAGGTCACGCCAACATTCAACAGACAATGGCTTATGCTCACTTAGCCCCTGATTATTTGCAATTTGCTATTACCTTAAATCCATTAAATGGGGGTATTAGTATTTAAGCATTAATAGGCGTTCAAAGTGTCCACGGACTGTCCACACTTATGATTTTTCGTGACTTTTATGGACGCCTAATAAAAAATTATCACATTGATAAATAAAGGATTTATTTATTTTTGAGATAAAAAAAAGCCCCTAACAGGGGCTATAAAAGACAGGGATGGTGTCTATGGCAAGGAAAAACTTCACTTATTGCTACTTCACTACTTACTATGGAACTCAGGATATAAAATTAACTAACTTGCATTACTACAGGTACTAACAACTAAACTTACTGAAACTGCATCGCTTGAAATTCTGCCATTTTATGCTGATTCATTTCTTGTTGGTGAATGTGTTCAAGCTCTGTTTTCTGTTCTGGCGTTAACAACTGGTACAATTCATGGTGAATTCGAGCCATTTCGACACGTTGTTCCAGTTCTTTTTGCATTCGTTTTTCAAGTTCTTCACGAACCGCTTTGTCATCAAAGTTATCCGCTATAATTAATTTGTGCAGTGCTTCACGTTCTTTAACTAAAGCAGAGTTATCAACATGATAATGGCGCTGTGTTGCCATTAAATCACGTAATTGCTGACGCTGTTTTTCATTTAACGTGATACCATTAAACATAAAGGTACTGGCTCGTTCTTCACTGCTAAATAACTCATGATGTTGAAAGGGCACAACCGCATTGCCTGTTGGCTTAGTTGTTGGCTCGGACTGCATCTGTAACATCAAAGGTGTTGAACTTTCATTTGCAGCACTTTGTGGCTCTTCTGCAAAAGCAACCGCTGGTCCGAACACAAACGCAGAAGCTAAAACTAACATTGCGGTTTTATGTACTGTATTATGTACTTTGCTATGTGTTGTTCTCAGCATTTGACACCTTGTCTCCGAACTGTGCTCGTGATTCAATGTGAACAAATATACACCTGTGGCTGCAAACTAGCGTCAGAGCATGTAAAAGAACGTAAAGTCATGGAATCGTACAGATTGTTATCGTATTTTGGCAGTTGGAGGACTTAAAAAATGCATAAAATCCTATTAGTTGATGACGACCGTGAACTCACGTCGCTGTTAAAAGAACTGCTGGAAATGGAAGGTTTCAATGTTGTCATCGCCTATGATGGTGAACAGGCATTACAGCAAATTGACTCATCCATTGACCTGTTACTACTTGATGTCATGATGCCGAAAAAAAATGGTATTGAGACATTAAAAGAACTGCGCCAAATCCATCAGACCCCCGTTATCATGTTAACGGCTCGCGGTAGTGAGTTAGATAAGGTTCTGGGCCTAGAACTCGGTGCAGACGACTATCTACCTAAACCGTTCAATGACCGTGAACTGGTAGCACGTATTCGTGCTTTATTACGCCGTTCTAACTGGAGCGAGCAAACTCAAGGCGACAATAGCAATACCCCTGTTTTACAAGTTGATAAACTGCAACTTAACCCAGGTCGCCAAGAAGCCAGCTTTGATGAGGAAATTTTGGACTTAACAGGGACAGAATTTACGTTGTTATATCTACTCGCACAGCACCTAGGCCAAGTGGTTTCTCGTGAACACCTTAGCCAAGAAGTACTTGGGAAGCGCTTAACACCGTTTGACCGCGCTATTGATATGCATATTTCAAACTTACGCCGCAAACTTCCAGAACGCACTGATGGCCAGCCGTGGTTTAAAACTCTACGTGGCCGCGGATACTTAATGGTTTCTGCCACATGATCAACAGCTTAACCGCAAGGATCTTTGCGATCTTCTGGTTTACCCTCGCACTAGTATTAATGCTAGTGCTGATGGTGCCCAAGCTCGACTCTCGGCAAATCACCGTCCTGATGGAAAGTGAACAACGCCAAGGGGAGATGCTTGAGCAGCATATTGAAGCCGAACTCGCACAAGCTCCGATGAATGACCTACTTTGGTGGCGGCGTATTTCTAACGCCATCAAAAAATGGGCACCTCCCGGCCAACGGTTGATTATCGTCACCAGTGAAGGCCGCGTGATTGGTGCAATGCCAAGTGAAATGCAGGTAATACGTAACTTTATTGGGCAGTCCGATAACGCGGATCACCCGAAAAAGAAAAAATATGGACGAGCCGAAATCCTCGGCCCTTTCTCCATTCGTGATGGGGAAGACCACTACCAACTGTATTTAGTTCGCCCAGCAAGCAGCCCACAATCTGACTTTATTAATTTATTGTTTGATAGGCCTTTCTTATTGCTGATTGCCACCATGCTGATCAGTGCTCCACTATTATTATGGTTATCTTGGAGTCTCGCCCGCCCTGCTCGTAAATTAAAAATGGCCGCGGACGATGTAGCGAAAGGAAATTTACGTCCACACCCAGAACTAGAAGCCGGTCCGCAAGAGTTCTTGTCTGCGGGAAATAGCTTTAACCAGATGATCAGTGCCCTTGATGGTATGGTTAGCGCGCAGCAACGCTTAATCTCTGATATTTCTCATGAATTACGCACTCCACTGACTCGTTTGCAACTGGCAACCGCCTTATTACGCCGTCGCCATGGGGAAAGTAAAGAGCTCGAACGTATCGAAACCGAGACCCATCGCCTAGATAGCATGATTAACGATTTACTGGTGTTATCCCGTAGCCAGCATAAAAACGAAATCTTGCGTGAGAATATCAAAGCCGATGAACTTTGGGGCGATATCTTAGATGATGCTAGCTTTGAAGCTGAGCAAATGAACAAAACGCTCGAAGTCACTTCTCACCCTGGGCCTTGGCCGTTATATTGTAACCCTTCTGCCGTCGGTAGTGCATTTGAAAATATTGTGCGTAACGCATTACGTTATTCGCATACACACATTGCCGTTGATTTCAAAGAAGAAAATAACGGTATTCTCATCACAGTCGATGATGATGGCCCCGGTGTTAGCCCTGCTGACCGCGAGCACATTTTCCGCCCATTCTACCGCACTGATGAAGCTCGAGACCGAGAAACCGGCGGTACTGGTTTAGGCCTTGCAATTGTTGAAACCGCCATAACACAACATAAAGGTTGGGTGAAAGCGGATGACAGCCCATTAGGTGGTTTAAGGTTACAAATCTGGCTACCTGAACACGGCCGATAAATTAGCTTTATTCATTACCAATAACCCCCTTTCTTTTTATTAAAGAAGGGGGTTATTTTTTTAATCAACATCTACCATTATTAATAGAGAATAGTCCTATATTGCCTCTAAAAACAACAATTCCTAAATACCCGACCAATATAAAACTCTATTTTTATACTATTTAACCCATAAAAAAAGAATAATAGAGAAGAATACTTAAAATTAACCATGTGGTAATCCAACAAAAAGTATATCGTTTTATATCTTAATATGTTACTAACTTCTACACCGACTATATTAATCTGATATTCTGTTTTACTTAGTTAAAGTGTGATAATTGATATTAATAGAAAGCACAGAAGCCCAACTCAATGCAAATTAAGATACTTATAATGTGGGCTGATAATAATCATATTTTAACTTTATTTAATTTACAGGTTTTCCCTTATTAACCTGTTCAATATTAGGCGAACTCAACTTCAAATGGATTTATCAATGAAAAAATTCAAGCTCACTAAGCTAGCCATACTTGCTGTGTTCGGCGCCATAAGTGCACAAAGCGTTGCGGGGGGATTAGTTCTACCCGATAACAACTTACGCAGCGACCTTGCTTGGCTTTCTGAACGTAACGTCATCCAAATTAGCTTATCAACTTGGCCACTATCCCAAGAAGAAATCACACGTTCTTTAAATAATGCAAATATTACTAATAGCGAACAAGAAGCCATTATTCAGCGCATTAAAAAGAACCTTGACCGTAAGAAAAACAGTGTTCAACTAGAAACTCACCTTGCATCTAGCCACAACTCTATGCCACAGGGCTTTGCCCAGAGTGAATATAGTGATATTCGCTATACCGTTTCAGGTAACTACAGCACTGACGACGTAGACTTAAACCTCACTGCAAATGGCGAACGTGCTTTACGCGTTGAAAATGGTTCTGACTACAACCTCAATGGCTCATATGGTGGTGTCAAAATTTGGAACCAATGGGTATCCTTTGGTGAAATCCCACAATGGTGGGGACCAGGCCACGATGGTAGCTTAATTCGTACCGATGCGGCTCGCCCTGTTACTGGCTTCTTAATTCAACGTGCTGACCAAAGCCCATTTGAAACTCCATGGCTTTCTTGGATTGGTTCGTGGCAATACCAGCTCACCGCAGGGCAAATCAAACAATATTCTTCCCAACCCAACACTAAACTGATTGGTTTACGTATGACCATGAACCCAACTGACTTCTTCGAACTCGGTGGTTCTCGCGTGGTCATGTGGGGAGGCGATGGCCGCCCTAATAACTGGAATTCTTTCTGGAACGCGATGGGCGGTAGGGATAATACTGGCGACTATAACGATGACCCGGGTAACCAACTGGCAGGTTTAGACTTCAAACTGAAACTTTACCCGTTAATCGACCTACCTGTCAGCCTATATGGCCAAATGGTCGGTGAAGATGAAGCCAACCTTTTCCCATCGAAAAACGCCTTTATGGGTGGTATCGAAGGTTATCACACACTATGGGGCCAACCATTAAATTGGTATATTGAAGGCGCGAACACCCATACTGAGTGGGACAAAGACGGCGTAATGTATCGCCACTTTATTTACAAAAATGGTTATTACCAACAAGGTGCATCACTAGGCCACGCGATGGGCGGCGACGGGCGCATGCTCACCACCAAAGTGGAATACACTCTCGATGATGACAACCGCGTCAGTTCTCGCTTGATGTACGCGAAAGTGAATAAATCTAACTTTGATGGCAACAAGTTGTTCCCTAAATCAGAAACCATCAAAGGCGTTGATTTCGGTTGGTGGCATAACTTTGACAATGACGTCAGCACTGATGCGAAAGTTTGGGTATCTAAAACTGATTACGAAACACGCAATGATTTAGGCGCTGCCGTTACGGTAAACGTGCCGTTTAAGTGGTAGCCTGCAGATATTAAGCATATTTTATCAAAAACGGGTTATGTTTTTAGCATAATCCGTTTTTTTATCCCTCGAACATTATTATTCTAGCCAAAAATACGCCATTCATATAATCCCTTATGACAACCAAGTTAATTAATATAATCAATTAAGCATTTTATTAATCTATTCCTACACGGAATTCGGATAAATATAGAAATATTAGGATCTGGCTTTTATTGAACCCACACTAAAAGCAATGATATACAAGGAATAACTTAACTTAAATATTTAATCGCGTACAAAGCGTAAGAATAGGATTATAACCTAATAATTTAAAATAACTTATTCTATTGGTGATTGTGTTAGGACTATTCTCTAACGCTATCGCAGTGATAGTCAGTAACTAGCTTTAATGGTATTATTAATCGCTTTTTACTTGACCAAATAAATGCTGAGGCATACCCTTTGGCGGTAAAAAAACAATAAGCTTTGCTTATCAATTGAGCAAATTAGCAAAAAATGCAATGTTTTCAATTGATAAGTATGCGTTTACAAATTCAATGGTGCTCTGGGACCCGACAACCCAGTGCGGTAGCTATGGGTTAGTTTTGAAAGAAAAAGCATCACAATGAATATATTTAAAGGCACTATAGTATATAGTATTTCTAGCTTGTTTATTAAATTTGGCGCATTTCTGCTACTTCCAATAATAACAAGATTATTGTCCTCATCTGAATTTGGAATTGTAGGCATTTACTTAAGTGCCTACGGTGTTTTATCTATTATATTTGGCCTTGGCGTATACATGCCATTGATGAAGACCCAAGCAGAGTTTGGGGAAAAAAGTTATGAATATGGGAAAAAATCCTTTAATTCTATACTATTATTAATATTGATATATTTTTTAGTTATTATATTATTTTTAT
Organism: Providencia sp. PROV255; assembly: GCF_028478065.1. Taxonomy (NCBI): domain Bacteria; kingdom Pseudomonadati; phylum Pseudomonadota; class Gammaproteobacteria; order Enterobacterales; family Morganellaceae; genus Providencia; species Providencia sp. PROV255. Next base: position 11,843 of record NZ_JAMPMI010000014.1, read on the forward strand.
TAACACTACAAAAAGATGAATTTATTTCTTATCTGAATAGCAATAACATTTCTCCTAAAATGATTTTTTTTAGTATAATTGCATCGATGATTTCTGCCATCAATGTAATAATGAATACATATTTTAGAATGAAAGGTTCATTTTACTATATCGCAATTGTAACTTTAACCACTTTTATTATATTTTATGGATTAACCATTTTACTTATTAAATATTTATCCTTAGGTGTATATGGATATATTTACGGGCATATCTCAAGTATTTCATTTATGATGTTCCTGTATGGTATACAATATATAAAAACACTTAAATTTAAACTTGATTTTTCCGAATCCATCACAACAATAAAAAAAAGCACCCCTCTAATATTTGTAGAGCTATCTGATAAAATCACTGAAGCTAGCGATAAATTTATATTGTTAAAATATGTATCTCTTTCAACAATTGGTGTTTACACTCTGGCAGGGACTGGAGCAAAAATCATAGGTGTAATAACAAATTCATATATAAATATGATCTTACCTAGAATATATAAAAGTAATGAAAATAATGAAAATAATATTAAATTAAAACTTGAAAATTTATTCTATCTTTTAATACCAATAATCATTGTTATACAAATATCCTCACAGGATCTTATCTCAATAATTTTTCCCTCATCCTATTCAAACCTATATGAAATTTTCATACTTCTATTACCTGGGATAGCGATGCAATATTTTTATTTTTTAGATTATTACTTTCATAAAAATGATGAGAGTAAATTTATTCTTTTGTTCACTATTATAACCACTACTTTAAGTATAATTCTAAATCTAATATTTATTCCTATCTATGGTGTTTATGCCTCTATTTTTTTCATTTATATATGTTTTACAGCAAGAGCAACTATAGAAATGAATGTTATCAAACGTAAATATAACATTTCCTTCAACTCATTTAGAATAGTAGTAACAAGTTTACTTATGTTTGCCTATCCTGTAATAGCTTCCATTATTAGCATTCATATACTAGTCAAAATAATCCTACTACTAATTTTGCTTTATTATATCTATCTTAAACAAAAAAAATATAGAGTTTTTCATGTATAAATTGAAAAAAAAACGAACGATAAACATAATAACTGATATATCATTATTATCTATTAATGTACTTTTATTTCTACCAAAATTAATTCTTGATATTTTCTTAAAAAAAGATAGTTTAGCTATAAGTTTCCCCTTGTTTCTATCTATTCTCGCTTATTTTTTTATACCTCCCATTGAATATGACCTGTATCGACATTACGAAAACTACCAAGTATTCATATATTTTGAAAGAGTAGATTTTATAAAGGATTATAGCCTATTATTTCTTTTTTACATCGGAAAACTATTTAATTTAGCCCCTGCATTTTTACCATTTATCTCTTGCTTTGTTATGTATTATATATGGTACAATGGTTTATTTAAAAGAATATCTAGTAGTCACAATAATTTTTTATTTCCTGTATTTTTTATTCTGTTTTTTATATCAATACCATTAGTTTTATTTACTGGCATTCGATTTGCTCTTGGTTTAGCATTTGTCATGCAATCTTTATTTTTTAGAGATCAGGGCAAACAAAAATTAGCATATATTTTCTTATTGCTTGCTATTTTAACACATTTTTCTCTTATCGTAATTGCATTAATAATTATAGCCAACCCGATTATAGCTAAATTAAACTATAGCATTAGATCTATAGCAATAATTGCTATTACATTTAGCATTCCATTTCAAGAAGAAATTTCATTTTTAATAATCGAATCTATTCAGTGGGTTAATAATAAATTATTTGGCTGGGAAGCAATCAGCACAGAAACATATATTACTGGTAAATGGGGTGTAAACTCATCTAATAGACTTAATGAAATAGGAAAACTGGTACAACAAATCCAAACTATTGGCTTACTGTCTATAATGATTTTGTACCATTTTTTATTTGCTAAATACATAGAAAAAAAATCGAATCTATTTAATAATGTGACATTTGCTTCAATAATTCTATGTATTATTACCTTTAATTATTATGCTATTTTTGATAGGTATGGAATTATTGTTACATTACTAATCAGTTACAATCTTATAACCTACTTTAAGTATAAATTAATATCTCATATTTCTTTTGTTATTTTTTATTTTACGTATTTATTGTTATTTAGAATAATTGATTTTAAAAACAATTTTGTTGTCTATGACCAAAGCTACTCCGATATTTTTCATTTATCCTTAATCAACACTATCTATGAAATGCTATTATGATAAATAACAATATACTAGTATCTATTATTATTCCTTTTTATAATGCCTCTAATGTGATCTATAACTCCTTAGAGTTTATAAAAAAAATCATTGAAAATGAAAAAGTTGAAGTCATTTTTATTGATGACGGTTCAACAGACAATACCATAGAAATAATAGAGAGTATTCTTAGTAACAGAACTAACTTTAAATTATTCAGAAAAAATAATAATGGGGTAAGTAGTGCTCGTAATTTAGGAATAAGTAAATCATCAGGAAAATATCTAATGTTTTTAGATGCTGATGACCAATTTATAATTGATACATTTAACTACATTTTAAAAAAAATCGATCTATATGATTATGATGTAATGATTTTTTCATACATTACTGATCACACAAAAAAAAGAAATTCCGAACTATTATTAAATAAAGATACATCCTCTAATACCTTTTTAATAAATTATATTAAAGGTAAGTATCTATCTAAAGTCAGTTTTTCTTCCTGTGTATATAAAAGCTCAATTATACATAATAATAAAATATTATTTGATGAGAAAATAAAATTTGGTGAAGATCAATTATTTTTAATAAAATATCTTTCCATTATCAATAGAAGTAGCCTTATAGAAATTAATAAAACTTTGCTTTATTATTTTCACCATGAAAATAACGCAACAAAAAAATTTAATATTAGACGATTTGATGCAATTAAAATGCTAGACACTATAGATTTTCAAAAAAACAGGCTGCCTATAAGCATAAAGAATAGCCGAATAAACTCAGAGTTATGTGCTATCGCAACTCAATATTATGCAGAGAATAATTATTCAAATTCAATACATTTTCTTAATAAAAAGATCTCTCCTTTTATAAAAAAATCCAATATTGAAATGAATATATTGAAACAAAAAGATATTGTTTTCACTTTTTTCCCAAAATTTTATTTGTTTTCCTATAAAACATACAAACACTTAAAAAACATATTAAAAAAATGAATATATTAATACTTGTCCCAAAACTATCAAATGGTGGTATTGAAAAGATATCTTCCAACTTTTCCTTAAATTTACCTAGAGAATATAATCAATATATATTCTCTATAATGAGCCAACCCGAGTCTTATGAATTTAAAGTCCCTCCAATTATTTTAGAGCAGAATCTGGGCAAAGGAATTATAGGTAAGTTCTTCGTTTTTTTAAAACGGCTTATAAAATTAAGAAAAATTTTATATGAGAATGATATTGATATTTGTATCAGTTTTGGTGAACGCTGTAATATACTAAATATCCTGGGCTCAAATAATAAAATAAAAACTATAATTACAATTCACAGCCAATTGTCTATAGAAAACAAATCTAAAGGTGTCTATGGAAAAATATCTACAATATTAGCAAAATATTTATATAATAAAGCTAATGAAGTCATATGTGTCTCCAAAACAGTAGAGAATGATTTTAATCAAATATTTAAAAATAGCATTGCAGCACAAACTATTTATAATGGCCATGACTTATCAAGTATCGTTAAGCTATCAAATGATAAAGTAATTAACGATAACATAGATTTCATTTCAATTGGTCGGATTACTTTCGCTAAAGGACATTTTCATTTATTAAGAGCATTGAGTATAGTTAAAAAAGATTTCCCAAATGTTAAGCTGTATATTATTGGTACATACGAAAAAGATAACTTACAATCGATATTACTTGATGTAATATCTAAATACAAATTAGAAAACAATGTTATTTTTACTGGTTATAAATCTAATCCATATCCGTATTTAAAAAAATCAAAAGCTCTTATTTTAAGTTCGATTTTTGAAGGGTTTCCTGGCGTAGTGATTGAAAGTTTACATTTAGGTATTCCAGTTATTACAAGTAATTGCGGTGGCGCTACAGAAGTAATTGCTGGCAAAACGGCTCAAGAATTAACAATTAAGCATAATGAATCACTAATAACTGAATTAGGCATAATTACCCCACCTTTAAATGGTATTTATGATATAACCGCAAACTACTACAATGAAGAAATAATTTTAGCTAAGAGTATGTGTATGGTCTTATCAAACGAAATTTCATTTGATAAAGAAGTCCTGGTATCTTCTACATATAAGTTCAACATTACCGAAATGATAAATCAATATGACAAAATATTAAAAGGTACTAATAATGAAAGAAGCTACTAATTCTTATAAGTCATTAGATACAATTCTTAATTATTTCGGCTTTAATAAAGAGGATTATTGGCACATTGATTATAAAATAATTGATTATGAACCTAACCTTAATTATTATTGGGACTTATCACGTAAATATACTGAATTTAATGGTGATTATGACTATAATAAAATTCCATTATATCGTGGTTCTGATGGAAAAAATTATTATTCATCAATATTTTTGGGTCATTATGCATTAGGTGCTTACCAGGAATATTTATCTACAAATAATAAAAATCACTACAATAAATTTATTGTAATTGCTGATTGGTTTGTACAAAATCAAGAAAAATATATTACGTGTAATGGTATATGGGTAAATCGTTACCCTATGCACACATTTGCTTTAGATAATAAATGGTCCTCTTGTTTATCTCAGGCTAAAGGTATCTCCACACTAATAAGAGCATATTACCTAACTTCTAATATTAAATATCTTCAAAGTGCATTACTTGGTGCTGAAAGTTTCTTAGTTCCTAAAGGAGATGGTGGTGTAGCTGTTTTTATAAATAATGATATATTTTTTGAAGAGTACACTACAAAGAGTAACTCAATTGTCTTAAATGGTCATATTTTTGCAATATTTGCAATATTTGATTTATTAAGAGTACTAAAAAATAAACAAGAATATATTAATGAATATCAAAAGTATAATGACTTGTTTAATCAATCCATTCTAATTTTAGAGAGAAATTTATTTCGCTGGGAAACCTATCACTGGAGTAGATATGATATTTGGGATGAACACTTCAATATCAGTAGCTTATTTTATCATAAACTGCACATAAAACAGCTGAAAATTCTATTTAATATTACTAAAGTTGATTCATTTAATCAATTAGCATTAAAATGGCATAAGCAAGCAAATAATGTTTTTTATCGAATTTTATCTCTAGTAAGAAAAATACTTTTCAGGTTAAAAAAATGATTTTACCAAAAAAAATATCCTTGTTATTTAAAAGTTTTTATCTGTCTTTTTATTATTTCATTACCTGTTTATTTTCCAACCGAAAAAATGACGATCATGACTATGAGATAATAGTATCCCTAACAACATTTCCAGCCAGAATAAAAACTATATTTTTAACAATTGAATCAATACTCGCTCAGAAAACTAACGTGAAATATAAAGTGATTTTATATCTATCTGAGAATGAATTTGAAAACAAAAAAATACCTTGGTTACTAAAAAAACAAAAAAATAGAGGTTTGAATATTGAATTTGTTAAGGACAATATCAAATCCTATAAAAAGTTACATTATACGCTCAAAAATCACCCTTCTCATCCTATATTAACAGCAGATGACGATATTATTTACCCTAATGATTGGATTAATAATTTCTATATCGAACATAAAGAACACCCTAATAATATACTATATGCAAGAGGGCACAGAGTTCTACTTAATGAAAATGGAGAGCCGATAGACTATACCTTATTTTCACCTCCCATTCCGTACAAGCCTCTCATGCTTGTAATTCCTACTGGTGTAAGTGGTATTTTATATCCTCCGCGATCTTTACATCATGATGTTCTTAATTCAGCACTATTTTTATCTTTAGCTCCTAATGCCGATGATATTTGGTATAGGATAATGTCTTTACTAAATGATACTAGTTGCATTTTAATATATAAAAAGTCAATACACTTTACTCCAATACTCGGCACACAGTTTAAATCATTACGAAAAGTGAATATATCAAATCAAGGTATTAATAATAATAAGCAACTCTTAAATTTAATAAATTATTACAATATAGATCTTACTAAATTTCTCGATAGGGATAATTCATGAAAATAGCAATCGCAGGAACCGGCTACGTCGGCCTATCTAACGCCATGTTGCTGTCACAACACCACGAAGTGGTTGCGGTGGACATCATCCCTGAAAAAGTGGCGATGTTAAACAACCATCAATCACCGATTGTTGATGCAGAAATTGAGCAGTTTTTAACGGAAAAGACCCTCAATTTTCGCGCTACAGAAGATAAAACAGGGGCTTACACAGGCGCTCAGTACGTGATTGTGGCTACACCAACTGACTATGACCCCAAAACCAATTATTTTAACACCCAGTCAGTTGAATCTGTTATTCATGACGTGAATGGCATTAACCCTGAAGCAACGATTATCGTGAAATCCACTATTCCGGTGGGCTTTACTGCACGTTTACGTGAAGAATTTGGTTATACCAACGTGATTTTCTCCCCTGAATTTTTACGTGAAGGCCGCGCTTTGTGGGATAACTTGCATCCTTCCCGTATCGTGGTG
>NZ_JAMPMI010000015.1:0-50121 GCF_028478065.1 Providencia sp. PROV255
ATCTTTAGACCCACGTATTGGCAGCCATTATAACAACCCTTCATTCGGTTACGGTGGTTATTGTTTACCAAAGGATACCAAGCAACTGTTAGCTAACTACGATGACGTACCAAATAACTTGATTAACGCCATTGTGGAATCGAACCGTACTCGCAAAGACTTTATTTCCGATGCGATTATCGCTAAAGCACCACGTAAAGTCGGTGTTTATCGCTTAGTCATGAAAGCAGGCTCTGATAATTTCCGCGCCTCTGCGGTACAGGGTGTGATGAAGCGCATCAAAGCGAAAGGTATCGAAGTGGTGGTGTATGAGCCGGTTTTAAAAGAAGAAGAGTTTTTCCGCTCTAAAGTTATTCGTGACTTAGAGACTTTCAAAGCAGAAAGCGACATTATTTTAGCCAACCGGATGGTGCCTGAACTGGAAGATGTGGCAGAGAAAGTCTATACCCGCGATTTATTTGGTAATGATTAATTTGGTGACGATGAGATGTCTGAAATTGTAACCCAAGAATTAGTTTCTATTATTATGCCTTGTTATAATGCAGAGCAATATATAAAAGACTCCATTAATTCTGTGTTAAACCAAACCTATCCTCACTTTGAATTAATTATTATTGATGACTTATCTACAGATAATTCTATTAATATTATTAATTCCTTCAGTGATAACAGAATCAAACTTATTCAATTAACACAAAATGGCGGTGCTGGGGTAGCTAGAAATACTGGTATAGAAGCAGCTCAAGGTCGGTTTATAGCTTTCCTAGATAGTGATGATCTATGGCGTCCAAATAAATTAAAAGCTCAATTAAGCCATATGATAGAAGGAAACTATCCTCTTTCGTATACTCAATACCAAAAGTTTACACAAGAGGGCAAAGGTAAACTCGTTATTCCTCCAAATACTGTGACATATAATGAATTACTTTATTGCAATATCATTGGTTGTCTGACTGCTGTCTATGATACAAAAATATTAGGCAAGCAATTTATGCCGCTGATCAGGAAAAGACAGGATATGGGGCTATGGCTAAAAATATTAGCCCAAGGTCACACAGCTTACTGTTGTCCTCAAGTCCTTGCTGACTATCGAACTGACTCAGGTATGACTCAAAATAAAATTGACGCCGCAAAATATCAATGGAAGTTTTACCGCCAGGAATTAAGTTTTAATATCATAAAATCAACTAAATATTTTATTGGCTATGCCATTAAAGGCATAATCAGAAAATAAAACTCAGGATTAACTATGCTAACTATCATCGGTGGTTCCGGTTTTATCGGCACCCGTCTCTCTAATCAATTAAAATCCCAAAATATCGATTTCAAAATTGTTGATATTCAAAAAAGCGAAGCTCATCCTGAAAAATGGGAATTTGCTGATGTTACCAAACCTGAAACACTTATTGAGCCATTAAAAGGCAGTGATGTTATTATTAATTTGTCTGCTCAACATAAAGATAATGTGCACCCAATTAGCCTTTACTATGAAGTGAATGTTGATGGTGCTAAAAATGTCTGTGATGTGGCTGAGCAGCTTGGCATTAAACATATTGTATTTACCTCTTCTGTCGCTGTTTATGGCTTTGTTGAAAAAGAAACTGGCGAAGACGGTGAATACCATCCGTTTAATGACTACGGCAAATCAAAACTTGAAGCTGAATATGTCTATGATGCATGGCAAGCCAAGTCAGCAGATAATATCTTAGTCACCATACGCCCAACGGTTGTTTTTGGTGAAAATAACCGTGGTAATGTTTATAATTTATTTCGCCAAATTGCTTCAGGTCGTTTCTTAATGATCGGAGCAGGGAATAACCAAAAATCGATGGCTTATGTTGAAAATGTCGCTGCATTTATTTATTTTGCGACTACGTTTACAACTGGAAAACATATTTTCAATTATATTGATAAACCTGACTTTACTATGAATGAACTAACCACTGTAATTTGTGGTGCGTTAGATAAACCAAAATCAAATATCCGAATTCCTTACCCAATCGGAATATTAGGCGGTTACTGCTTCGACATTCTTTCTAAAGTGACAGGTAAAGAATTTCCTGTCAGCAGTATTAGAGTGAAAAAATTCTGTGCAAGAACACAATTTAAATCAAACTACATTGCTGATACCTCATTTACACCACCAGTCACACTGGAAAAAGGTATAGCCAATACAGTTCAATACGAATTCAAATAAAATAGGCGAGTGCCTTTAACCATATTGCTATAGGGATAGAGTGTATTTATGAAGCGTCTTTCTGTTGCTGTACTTATGCTAACCGCATTAACGGGCTGCACCATCACCCCCGGTGCCTATATGTCAACCTCAGACAAAAATGTGGTTGATACCGGTGACCGTGACATTACCAAATTAGTTGATATCTACCCAATTTCACCAAAATTATTGGATGATATGTACACCGCCCCCACCATTGCTAAACCCAATGCGCAGTTAGAAAAGCAACTGACTAACTATGAGTACCGTGTGGGCGCAGGTGATGTATTAACTATCACAGTTTGGGACCACCCTGAACTGACTATCCCTGCGGGTTCATACCGTAGTGCGCAGGACTCCGGTAACTGGGTTCACGCTGACGGCACTATCTACTACCCGTATATTGGTAAAGTTAAAGTGATCGGTAAAACCGTCACTGAAATCCGTACACTGATCAGCAACCGTTTAGCCACCTATATTGAATCCCCACAAGTGGATGTCAGTATTGCTGCCTTCCGCTCACAAAAAATGTATGTCTCTGGCGAAGTTGCCAAACCAGGTACACTACCTATCACTAACGTTCCTTTGACTATCTTAGAAGCCTTTAATAATGCCGGTGGCTTAACCGAAAAAGCCGATTGGGATAACGTCGTTCTTACCCGTAATGGCAAGGAAATCAAAGTGTCATTACAAGATTTAGTTCAGTATGGCGATTTAACCCAGAATTACCTGATGCTACCAGGTGATGTGCTATATGTGCCACGTAATGATAGCCAGAAAGTGTTTGTGATGGGTGAAGTCGGTCAACCAACGACCTTAACCATTGACCGTGCGGGTATGAGCATTACTGAAGCTCTAAGCAAAGCGAGCGGGATAAACCAAACAACTGCTAATGCAACGGGTGTATTCGTTATTCGCCCAATTAAAAACCAGCCTGCTGAAGATAAAGAACTCGAAGCACTATTACCGAAAAAAATGGCCGCGGTGTATCAGTTAGACTTATCAGATGCCACCTCACTTGTGATGGGAACTGAATTTAAACTGCAACCTTATGACTTAGTATATGTTACTGCAGCGCCAGTAGTGCGTTGGAACCGCCTGATTACCCAACTATTACCAACCATTGCCTCTTATAACCAGTTAACGGAAGGCACCAAGCGTATTCACGATTGGTAATACACAATGTTTAATAATATTCTCGTTGTTTGTATGGGAAATATCTGTCGCTCTCCTACGGGGGAGCGTTTATTACAAAATTACTTCCCACAAAAAAAAGTGCGTTCTGCTGGTATTATCGCAAAAAATAAGTTGCCCGCTTATGACAGTGCCATCCGGATAGCCAAGCAACATAACCTTTCCCTTGAAAACCACCAATCACGTCGATTAACCAGCGAAATATGCCATAAAGCAGACTTAATCCTAGTGATGGAAAACGATCATATTGCTAAAATCCATCAGCAGTTTCCTGAAACTCGCGGTAAGGTGATGTTATTTGGGCAATGGATCAATAAAACCGAAATCCCTGACCCGCACAAACGCAGCGATGAAATGTTTGAACATGTTTACCAGTTGATGGAAAAAGCCGCGATTGCTTGGCAAGGCAAAATTTAATTTTATTTATTGGATGACTTAACATTTAACCTATTATGAACACAACAAAAAATAGCTCCCCTGCCTCAGATGAAATCGATCTGCTCGCTCTGTTTAAAGTTTTGAAATCCAACACCATTAAAATTGGGTTTTTTACTGTTATTTTTGCAGCTATCGCCATTGCATACAGTTTATTAGCAACCCCCATATACCAAGCGAATGCTACCTTACAGTATGACAAATTAGGTCAGGTCTCATTACTCGACCAAATGAGTGATGTCATGCCATTTGGTAACAGCAATAACCAAGTCGACTCTGAAATTGAAGTCATCAAGTCCCGCATGGTGTTAGGTAAAACCGTTGCAGACTTGAACTTAGACACTCAAGCAGCCCCTGAAGGCTTTGTCAGTAAGTTACTTGGTGAAGTGGCTCCCGTCCATATTGCCCTATTTCAATTACCTGAAAACTTAATTGGCCAGCCATTGACCCTGACGTATTTGGGGGATAATAATTATTCCCTCAATGTGGATGGCCAAGTCTTGCAAGGTAAAGTGGGTGAAGTGCTCAAACAAGGGGAAATTAACTTATTAATTTCCAGTTTCGCGGCTGAAACTGGCGAAGAGTTTTCATTAATCAAAAATGCCCGTTACTCCACCATTGAAGACTTACGCAATACCCTAACCATCGCGGAAGTGGGCAAAGGTACCGGTATTATCAGTTTAGCCATTAAAGGTGCGGATCAAGTTGAGAATGTTAACATTCTCAACAGTGTTATCCAAAACTATGTAGACCAAAATACCGAACGTAAAAAAGAAGTCACCAACAATACACTCGTGTTCTTAGATGGCTACTTACCTACGATTAAAAAGAAATTAGATAACTACGAAAACCAGCTCAATGCCTTTCGTAAAAAGAATGAATCGATTGACCTTTCTTTAGAAGCTAAAGCGGCTTTAGATACTGCTTTGCAGGTCGAAGAAAAGCTCAATGAATTGACCTTCAAAGAAGTGGAGATTCAACAGTTATATACTCGTAACCACCCAGCTTATCAGTCCCTATTAGACAAGCGCCAACAGTTGTTACGCGAAAAAGAAAAAATCAGCAAAAACATTCAAAAATTACCGAATACCCAACAAGAAATCGTCCGTTTAACCCGTGATGTTGAAGCAGAACAAGCGATTTACGCTCAGTTAGTTGCGAAACAACAAGAGCTCAGTGTACTGAACTCCGGTATTACCGCGGATGTGCGTATTATTGATTCTGCGGAGTCCCAACCAAAGCCTGTGGCACCAAAAAAATCACTGATTGTTGCTCTTGCCACTATCCTTGGCTTTATTGTCGGCTGTGCGTATGTGATTGCTCGCGAGTTCTTTAATAATAAAATTAAGAGCACGGAAGATATCGATGCATTGGGTGTCAACGTCTACGCTACCATTCCTTTCTCAGCCCATGAGAAAAAACTGATTGAAGCAGGCAATAAGAGCCCATTAGCGATAGAAAACCCAGCAGATACCGCCGTTGAAGCTATCCGTTCATTACGTACCAGCGTGTACTTCTCGGTTATGAACCAAGGTAACAACCTCGTTATGGTGACTAGTGCGTCACCTGGAGTCGGGAAAAGTTTTGTTACCTCCAATATGGCGGTGGTACTGGCTAACGCAGGTAAGAAAGTGTTATTAATCGATACCGACTTACGTAAAGGTCGTTTGCACAAAGCCTTTGGCTTAAACAATAAAGCGGGCTTATCTGAATATCTGTCACAGCAAAACATAGAATCACCCACTATTCATGCCAACGTGATTGAAAATCTTGATGTGATTTGCCGTGGTAAAAATGTCACTCACTCGTCTGAATTATTAATGGGTGAGCGCTTTAAGCAGTTGCTGGATAAAGTCAAAAACCAATACGACATTGTGGTGATCGATACCGCACCAATCTTAGCAATTACTGACTCAGCAATTATTGGTAAATATGTCGGTACTTCATTACTGATTGCTTTCTACGGGGTGAATACCGTGAAAGATGTCGATTTATCACTGAAACGCTTTAAGCAAAATGATATCGAAATTACGGGTGTGATCTTGAATGGTATCGATGCAAGATCTGACGATTATAACTACCATTACGAATATTAAGACTCAGGAATATTGAGATGAATAATCAACACGTTCTCGTTACTGGTGGTCTTGGCTACATTGGTAGCCATACCTGTGTACAGATGATCCAGCAAGGGATGCAGCCGGTTATTTTAGATAACTTGCATAATGCTAACCTTGAAGTGCTTAACCGTATTGAAGCTATCACAGGTGTTAAGCCGGTCTTTTACCAAGGTGATGTGCGTGATCGCCAAATTTTAGCGTCCATTTTTGCTAATCATCAAATTCATTCCGTCATTCACTTTGCTGGGTTAAAAGCCGTTGGTGAGTCAGTACAGAAACCGATTGAATACTATGATGTTAACGTCAATGGCACACTGGTATTAGTGGAAAGCATGAAAAAAGCTGGTGTTAAAAGCCTGATTTTTAGTTCATCGGCAACCGTATATGGCGACCCTGAAGAAGTACCATTAACAGAAAATTCCAAAGTCGGTGGAACCACCAACCCATATGGAACCAGTAAGTATATGGTTGAGCGTATCCTTTCGGATTTATATACTGCGGAAGATGATTGGTCACTGACATTGCTGCGTTACTTTAACCCTGTTGGCGCACACCCATCCGGAACCATGGGGGAAGACCCGCAAGGTATTCCAAATAATTTGGCACCGTTTGTTTCACAAGTCGCTGTAGGCCGCCGCCCACAAGTCATGGTATTTGGTAATGATTACCCAACACCGGATGGTACTGGTGTGCGTGACTATATTCACGTGATGGATTTAGCAGATGGCCATATTGCCGCACTGAATAAAGTTAGCCAACAAGCAGGATTACATGTTTACAATCTTGGTACAGGAACTGGCACAAGTGTGCTGGAAATTATTACTGCTTTTGAAAAAGCGGCAGGTAAACCAATTAAATATGAGATTGTAGCAAGACGCCCCGGTGATATTGCGGAATGCTGGTCTAGCCCAGAAAAAGCATTGAAAGATTTAAACTGGAAGGCACAGTATTCAATTCAAGATATGGTGAATGATAGCTGGCGTTGGCAGTCCATGAACCCTAATGGTTATAACAGCTAGCCTCAACGAGTTATTTCAGAGACGAGCCTTTATGGCTCGTTTTTTGTTTTCAGGGGTACAAATAATTTTTACGGTACAAATAAAAGTTCCACATGAAAACAAAGCCATTTGCGCGTAAACTCTTCTCATCATTTCTTATCAAAAATATCAGCTTAACGTTATGCCACACATTGTTTTATTCGAACCGGAAATACCGCCAAATACTGGCAATATCATTCGTCTTTGTGCCAATACTGGCTTTGATTTGCATCTTATTCACCCTCTTGGGTTTACATGGGATGATAAACGCCTACGCCGTGCGGGTTTAGACTATAGCGAATTTGCCGATATCAAGCACCACCATGATTATTTTACTTTTTTAAAAAGTGAAGGGCTAAACCCGGATAATAACCAATCTGAAAGTGGGGCTCGCGTGTTTGCCTTAACCACTAAAGGTAAACCAAGCCACAGCAATGTCAGCTACCAACAAAATGACTATTTGATGTTTGGCCCTGAAACCCGTGGGTTGCCACCTTATGTGCTAGATAACATGCCAATGGAGCAAAAAATTCGTATTCCTATGTTGGCAGATAGCCGCAGTATGAATTTATCCAACTCTGTGGCAGTGGTTGTGTTTGAAGCATGGAGGCAGTTGGGGTATGCAGGGGCGCTGCTAAAGGACTAGATTATAAAAGGAGCTCAGTTTGAGTTCCTTTAGTTTGAATCAATAAAAAAATGCTCTCCACCAATTAATGGGATCAACCTTGCGAGCACACTATCAAGAACCCCCTCATCAGCAACTACTCCAAACTTCATACTTCTATCTTTCCAAGATAGTGTTTGAATAAGGTTTGCCGCAGCAACACACGGAGTATCAAGATTATTTATCCCTACTTCTGTTATGTGCCCTCTAATGCTTGTGCTAATAGGACAACAAATTACCAAGCCTGATTTTTTATTATATTCCACACTGGATAAAACGAGTGCAGGCCGATATTTTCCTATTTCTTTTCCTTTCGTTGGGTCAAAATCTAACCAAATAATATCATTTCGCCTTGGTATGTAACTTTTACTCATTCACCAATTTCCATATCATTAATTTGAGCAAGTTCATCTGAATGACTATTATATTCATTCATATTGTCAAGCAAATAAGCTTCAGAAAACATCCTTATCTTCTTTTTGGGAGAAAGAACCAAATTACCGTTATTAACAGAAATATCAAGACGTTGACCAACCTCAATACCTAATTGTTTTAAGATAGCTGATGGGATAACAATGCCTTGGCTATTTCCCCATTTTTTTATAGCAACGCTCATTTCTCTTACCCCATACTTATTTTTGAGTATATTAGTTTCTCAATGTATAAACATTGTATAACTTCATTGAGGTTAAGGCAAATTTTTGGTCGATTTATATACAAATGAAGGAAATCAAAAATGAAAACGATCGAACTAGAACCCTCACAACTCAAATTCCATCCCCATCTTCAAAACCCCAAATACTGCCATTAAAGTTTTGATCCATTTCTAAGGACGGTTTATCGCTGGTTGGTTTACCGACAATACGTGCGGGAACCCCTGCCACTGTGGTGTGCGGTGGAACGGGATGAAGCACGACTGAACCTGCGCCAATTTTTGCGCCGCGGCCAATTTCAATATTACCGAGTATTTTTGCCCCTGCGCCAATCATCACCCCTTCCCTCACTTTCGGGTGGCGGTCACCACAGGTTTTCCCAGTACCACCGAGTGTGACGGATTGTAGGATTGATACATCATTTTCCACAATTGCAGTTTCCCCAATCACGATGCCAGTTGCGTGGTCAAGCATGATGCCACAACCAATACGAGCAGCTGGGTGGATATCGACCCCAAATGAAACGGAGATTTGATTTTGTAGGTAAACTGCCAGCGCTTGGCGGCCTTCTTTCCACAGCCAATTACCGATACGATAGGCTTGCAAGGCGTGGAAACCTTTCAAATACAATAATGGAGTGGAATATTTATCAACGGCGGGGTCACGTAGGCGAACCGCGGCTAAGTCCATTGCTGCAGAGAAAATCATGCCTTCGTCATTGCGATAAGCTTCTTCAACAATTTCACGCACTTCAAGCGCTGGCATAATCGGCGAGCTCAGTTTATTGGCTAGCATATAGCTGAGCGCACTGCCTAAATTGTCGTGCTTTAACAATGTCGCGTTAAAAAAGCTGGCGAGGAGTGGTTCGCAGTCCGCAAGAGACTTCGCTTCATCTTTAATGAAACCCCAAATTCTATCCAGTTCTTCACGCGACATAATCACTCACCTATCTATTTTTATTAATCATGCAGCTTTGGCATATCGGCAATTTCATCTTTCGTCGCACGCCCTAGTAGTGCTTGCGCCGCCTCTAACACATTTTTATGACGGTAAAGGATTTGATAAATTTGCTCAGTAATTGGCATTTCAACACCTGCCCGCTCAGCCAGTGCGCGGACTTCCTTGGTATTACGATAGCCTTCAACGACTTGGCCAATCTCTTTTTCTGCATCTTCAACGCTAACGCCATCACCTAGCATCATGCCAAAACGGCGGTTACGGGATTGGTTATCTGTACACGTTAACACAAGGTCACCTAAGCCTGCCATACCCATAAAAGTTGCAGGGTCTGCTCCCAAAGCTGCACCTAAACGACTCATTTCAGCTAAACCGCGGGTAATCAATGCAGTACGTGCATTCGCACCAAAGCCCATGCCATCAGAAATACCGGCACCAATAGCAATCACGTTTTTCACTGCACCGCCCAGTTGCACCCCAACCATATCCGGGTTCTTATAGACGCGAAAGCTCTTGCCGCAATGGAATAACTTTTGTAAGTCATCACCAAATTGGCTATCGCTTGCGGCAACAGAAATTGCTGTTGGTAAACCTGCGGCGAGCTCTTTTGCAAACGTTGGACCGGACAACACAGCCAGAGGAATTTCATTACCTAATACCTCACGTGCCACTTCTTGCAACAAACGGCCAGTATCCCTTTCTAAGCCTTTAGTCGCCCAAATAATACGGGAGTCTGCGCGTAAGTATGGCTGGATTTGCTTTAGTACATCACCAAAAACATGGCTCGGTACCACAATCAAGATATTAGGGCTCGCCTCAACGGCGCATTTTAAGTCCGTTTCGAGAGATAAACTATCAGGAAAAGAAACGCCAGGCAAAAACGCCTGATTGCTGCGATCTTGTTCTAATTGATGAATGTGTTTTGGGTCATGGCCCCATAACACAACCTGATGTGCATTACGTGCAAGCGTAATGGCTAAAGCGGTGCCGTACGAGCCGGCACCGATCACTGTCATTGAAGCAGTATTCATTAAGCGTCCTGTTGAGCTTCTGAGTTCTGCGCTTGTTCACCTTGTTGCTGCTGTAAATAGTTCATGAACAGTGCATCAAAGTTAACTGGCGCTAAGTTCAATTGTGGGAATGTACCACGGCCCACTAAGCTAGTGATTGCTTCACGTGCATATGGGAACAGGATGTTCGGGCAATATGCACCTAAGCAATGTGCCATTTGAGTACCTTCAATACCTTCGATAGAGAAAACACCCGCTTGCTGGACTTCACACAGGAAAGCGGTTTCTTCACCTAAAGTTGCAGTCGTTGTGACGCGTAAAACAACTTCATAAACACCTTCAGACAGCTGAGTTGAAGAAGTATCTAAATCTAATTTAATTTCTGGCTGCCACTCGTGTTGAAAGATGTGTGGTGCATTAGGTGCTTCAAATGAAACGTCTTTTGCATAAATGCGTTGAATTTGAAAAACCATTTCTGAGTTGTTTTGTTCTGACATAGTTTATGTACCTTTAACTTCCATATGAATTTTCCCTGTCATTCTTTGAGCTACAGGGGTGTTCGCTGCATTGCGCTACCCAAGTCACATACTGCGAATATAACTTGGGAGCAAATACATGCTGGATAACTACTTCTTACCACGAGCTAGCGGAAGGTTTTCACCTGCCCAGCCAGAGATCCCTTCTTTCAGGACAAAGACTTTTTCAAAACCGTGTTGTGCCAGCTGTTCAGCAGGTTTACCTGATTCCATACCACTCGCAGAAACGATAATCACTGGTTTCTGTTTGTGTTTTTCTAATTCACCTAAATTATTCTCTTTAATTTCAGACGGTGTTAAGTTAATAGAATCAATAATGTGCCCTTTACGGAAATCATCGCGAGAACGTAAATCGACAACAACCGCCTCTTCTTTATTAATCAGTGTAATCGCTTGTGAACGAGCAATCACTTTCGTTTTAGAGAAAAGGCCTTTAAAGGTCATAACAACCACAGCAACTAATAGCGCTATCCAAACCAGACTCAATAACATGTTCCGGCTTACAAATTGCATGATTTCTTGGATCATGGGGGGCAATCACTCCCGTTAGTTAAAAACGAATATCAAAGGGTTCTGAGTATACCTTTGTGTTGAGCTAATTACAGCCAATTCCCGCAAACTAGCTTATTTTTTTTGCGCTAAGGCACGCAAAATTAACACCGTTCAGTGAAAAATCGCTTTTCTGTTTCGAAGCGGTACGCAAATATTTTATCATAAACGTGCGAAACAGGTCTAAATCGTGCTTCAAATAGGCAGTGAATAAGAAAAAAGTATTGAATACTGGCTATACAAAATAAATCAGTGATAATAAAACTGTGTTATTTGACTTAATATAGTTCTGATTCAGGGCAAAAGTCCGAATTTATAAATGTTTTCAATACTATTTGTTAGACAGTGCTGGAAACCATCACTTGCAGATGAAATAATCAGTTATTGCATTTAATTGAGGTGATTTATCACGATGGCCAATACACATCATCGAATGAAAATTTCATTTATTCGTCAGGCTATTAGCGCTCTCTTTGGGTTAGGGTTGCTTGCGCTCGCCCCAACACAAACTGTGTTTGCCAACCAGATCACTGAAAATAAAGGGCAATTACATGATTTACTCAAAAGTATTGCTGAAAAAGAAAAAAGCGTAAAAGAACAACAAGCCAAGCGCTCAGCACTGCTTGAACAACTTAAACAACAAGAGCAAAGCATTTCCGCCGCAGGGCGTAGCCTGCATGAAACTCAAAATCAGCTAAAACAATTAGATAAAGAAATTGTTTCCTTAAATAGCAATATCAAGCAGCTACAAACCAAAAAACAACAACAAGAAAAATTATTAGCTGACCAACTAGACGCTGCCTTCCGGTTAGGTAAACACCAAGGGTTAACCCTCATGTTCAAAGGTGAAGAAGGCCAGCGAGAAGAACGTATTTTGGCCTATTACAGCTATTTAAATCAAGCGCGTGAAAAAAACATTGCCGCATTAGAAGAAACCACTAAAGAGCTACAAGAACAAAAACAACTCGAACAAAAAAAACAAGCCGAACAAAAAACAACGCTGGCTCGCCAGCAACAAGAAAAACGAAAGTTGGATAATGCACGTGCTTCACGGCAAAAAACCTTAAATGCCCTTGAAAGTACATTAAAAGAAGACCAAAAAAATCTTGCTGTTCTAAAACAAAACGAAGCGAGATTACGCGACAAAATTGCTCGCGCCGAACGTGAAGCTAAGGCCAGAGCAGAGCGAGAGGCCAAAGAAGCCGCACGTATTCGCGCACAAGTCGCTGAAAAAGAGCGTCAAGCCAAACAAAAAGGCTCAACCTATAAACCGTCAGAGAGTGAACGTTCACTGATGTCCCGTACTGGCGGTTTAGGGCGCCCTGCTGGGCAAGCTATTTGGCCAGTTCGCGGCTCATTGCTTCATAACTACGGTGATGTCATTTCCAGCGAACTACGTTGGAAAGGCATGGTTATCGCCGCTAATGAAGGAACGCAAGTCAAAGCCATCGCTGATGGGCGTGTGTTACTGGCTGACTGGTTGCAAGGCTATGGGCTCGTTGTCGTCGTTGAGCACGGTAAAGGGGATATGAGCCTGTATGGTTATAACCAAAGTGCCTTAGTGAATGTTGGCCAAGAGGTTAGAGCGGGCCAACCTATCGCCTTAGTGGGTAGCAGTGGCGGCCAAGAACGTCCTGCCCTCTATTTTGAAATTCGCAGACAAGGTAAAACCGTGAACCCTCGTCCATGGTTAGGACGATAAATTTTAAATTCAATTAATTAGGATAACATTATGTTGAAGCACTTTCCCTTTCGGCCACTCATTCTCTTCTCATTATTGATGATGTGTCTACCGGTGAGTGCTGCAAAATTAGCGATTGTGATTGACGATTTCGGATATCGCGTCAAGGAAGATAACCAAATTTTAGCCTTATCCCCAGCGGTGACTATTGCCATTTTACCAAGCTCACCTCATGGCCGTGAAGTCGCAGAAAAAGCGCATCAGCAAGGACGTGATATTCTCATCCATATGCCAATGAAACCATTGAGCAAGCAACCATTAGAGAAAGACACATTGGCCCCATCGATGAGTGCAGAGGAAATTGACCGTATTATTAAAAATGCAATAAGCCGGGTTCCCTATGCAAAAGGTATGAATAACCATATGGGAAGTGAGATGACGTCTAACTTGGCAGGAATGCGCCATGTGATGCACAGCCTGTCAAAGTCAAACTTGTTTTTCCTCGATAGCGTGACTATTGGCAATACTCAAGCAGGTAATGCTGCCAAAGAGTACAGCGTTCCCACGTTACGTCGCCATATTTTTATTGATAACCACCAATCGGAAGAAGAAACCCGCACTCAGTTGAATAAAGCCGTTGCTTACGCGCGTAAACACGGCAGTGCGGTTGCCATTGGCCATCCGCACCCATCTACCGTTCGAGCCTTGCAAAAATACCTTGCCCAACTTCCTGCTGATGTTGAATTAGTTGCCGTTAGTGCTCTGCTAAGCCCTCAATCTAAAACTAAACAACCAACATCATTAAGAATGTTATCTGAAGAAGCGAAGAAGGCACAGCCTCAGTCCGAACAACCAATGCAAAATGAAATAAAAACAGCGCCAACCGAAGAAGCTGTTATTGGGCAACCTGAGACCGTTAGCCAACCAGAAAATGTGATTATTCCGCAAGAGCTCGGTATATGTGAGTTTACATTACCAACCTCTAAGCGACAGGGAATTGATTTTATTATGTTTGTTGTTGAGAGTATTTATAACGATAAGGCTTTACAACCCCTGCTGGTTTCGGGCGATAAAGCGCAAAAACGCCCGCTTTTCAAGCAACAGCAGTAAGCCATTTGTATTCCCCCTTCTTAGTGCCAAAGCCAAGAAGGGGACTGGATATGATAAAAATTTAATCCCAGTTTAAAATCACTTTACCAGATTGGCCTGAACGCATGATATCAAAGCCTTTTTGGAACTCATCAATGGGGAATTGATGAGTGATAATTGGTGATAAATCTAAACCAGATTGAATGAGTGTCGCCATTTTGTACCATGTTTCGAACATTTCTCGGCCGTAGATCCCTTTAATAAATAACCCTTTAAAGATCACTTGGCTCCAATCCGTTGCCATTGAGGCAGGAGGAATCCCTAATAGGGCGATTCTGCCACCGTGGTTCATGGTGTCTAACATGGTCTGAAAAGCGGCTGGAGCACCAGAAACTTCTAATGCAACATCAAAACCTTCTTTCATTCCCAATTCGTTCATCACGTCTTTTAAATTTTCACGACTGACGTTCACGGCACGGGAAACCCCCATTTTTTTCGCGAGTTCAAGTCGATAATCATTCACATCCGTGATAACAACATGTCGTGCTCCCACATGTCGGCACACTGCGGCTGCCATGATGCCAATAGGCCCAGCGCCGGAAACCAGCACATCTTCCCCCACTAAATCAAAGGAAAGTGCCGTATGAACTGCGTTACCAAATGGGTCAAAAATCGCCGCTATTTCATCAGGAATGTTATCGGGAATTTTAAAAGCATTAAATGCGGGGATCACCAAATATTCAGCAAAACACCCTTCTCGGTTAACCCCAACTCCAATTGTATTGCGGCAAAGATGGGTACGCCCGCCGCGACAATTTCGACAATGGCCACAAGTAATATGCCCTTCCCCTGACACTCGGTCACCAATTTTAAAGCCTTTGACTTCCTGCCCAATTGCAACAATTTCCCCTATATACTCATGACCGACAACCATTGGAACAGGAATAGTTTTTTGTGACCATTCATCCCAGTTATAGATATGTACATCCGTACCACAAATCGCAGTTTTACGAATTTTGATCATCACATCATTGTGCCCGAGTTCCGGTTTCGGAACATCCGTCATCCATATACCTGGTTCAGCTTTCAGTTTGGACAGTGCTTTCATAAAAGACCTTTTATTTGATTATTTTTAGTTTTCTACCAATGCGGGTGAATGCATCAACAGCGTGTAAAATATCCTCCTCACTATGCGCTGCAGACATCTGAGTGCGAATACGTGCCAGACCTTGCGGTACAACAGGATAGAAAAAGCCCGTGACATAAATACCTTCATCAAGTAACTCTTCTGCAAAAATTTGGGCAAGTTTAGCTTCACCTAACATGACTGGGATGATGGCATGGTCTGCTCCAGCCAAGGTGAAACCCGCTGCTGTCATTTTTTCCCTAAATAACACAGCATTACGCCATAACTTCTCACGTAATGAATGACCTTCTTTCATCATATCGATCACTTTGATAGATGCGGCTACAATTGCAGGAGCGAGTGAGTTCGAAAATAAATAAGGGCGAGAACGCTGACGCAGCCATTCAACGACCTCTTTTTTCGCTGCCGTATAACCACCGGATGCACCGCCGAGGGCTTTACCTAATGTCCCCGTGATAATATCAATACGCCCCATCACATCGCAGTACTCATGGCTACCACGGCCATTTTCCCCAACAAAACCAACAGCATGTGAATCATCCACCATCACCAATGCTTGGTATTCGTCGGCAAGGTCACAAATGGATTTTAAATCCGCGATAACACCATCCATCGAGAACACACCATCTGTGGCAATCAAAATATGGCGAGCCCCTGCTGTTTTGGCTTCCTCTAAACGTGCTTTTAATTCCACCATATTGTTATTGCTGTAACGGTAGCGTTTAGCCTTACTTAACCTAACCCCATCAATAATTGATGCATGATTTAATGCATCTGAAATAATGGCATCTTCCGGTCCTAATAAGGTTTCAAACAGCCCACCATTTGCATCAAAACAGGATGAGTAGAGAATGGCATCTTCCATCCCAAGAAAGTCAGCAATTTTGCTTTCTAGCACTTTATGGCTGTCTTGCGTTCCACAAATAAAGCGCACAGAAGCCATCCCAAAACCATGGCTATCCATTCCTTGTTTAGCGGCCTCGATGAGTTCGGGGTGGTTTGCAAGACCAAGATAATTGTTAGCACAGAAATTAATAACTCGCTGGCCACCTGCAATTTCAATGTCAGCACCTTGTGAAGTCGTAATAATGCGTTCGTTTTTAAATAACCCGTCGGCTTCAATTTGTACCAATTGCTCTTGAATCTGCTGATAAAATCTTTCTGACATGATTTCTTCCTGTAAAGTGACTATTAATTGAGTTTAATAATAGTCTCTACACGTAGCGATATTCACAGCATAAATAAGTTAAGTTTGTAGCCAAGATCACGATATTTCCCTTGTTCTCATTTAAGTGTTAGCTCAATTCTCTTCTATCAATGCTACCGTCAGCGCCAAGAGATGTTATTATAGTCACCAATTACGATCCTATTTTCTTAACCCATTTGAGGTATACCCAATGATCATAGTCACTGGCGGAGCTGGTTTTATTGGCAGCAATATTATTAAAGCCCTAAATGCAATCGGCCGTACAGATATCCTAGTCGTTGATAATCTGAAAGACGGGACTAAATTCGCTAACCTTGTTGACCTTGATATTGCGGATTATGCAGATAAAGAAGATTTTATTGGCAGTATCATTGCGGGTGATGATTTCGGCGATGTCGATGCGGTATTCCATGAAGGTGCTTGCTCGTCAACCACGGAGTGGGATGGCAAGTATATGATGGACAATAACTATCAGTATTCGAAAGAGTTACTGCACTATTGTTTGGATCGCGAAATCCCATTCTTGTATGCTTCTTCCGCGGCAACCTATGGTGGTCGTAGCGATAACTTTATTGAAGAGCGCCAATTTGAAAAACCATTAAATGTCTATGGTTATTCGAAATTCCAATTTGACCAATATGTGCGTGAAATCCTGCCTGAAGCTAACTCACAAATCTGTGGTTTCCGCTATTTCAACGTCTATGGGCCAAATGAAGACCATAAAGGCAGCATGGCAAGCGTTGCTTATCACTTAAATAAACAAATCAATGAAGGGCAAAGTCCAAAACTGTTCGAGGGGAGCGATACTTTCCGCCGTGACTTTATTTATGTGGGTGATGTGGCTGCGGTAAACTTATGGTTCTGGGAAAATAATGTTTCAGGTATTTTTAACTGCGGAACAGGACGTGCGGAATCTTTCCAAGCTGTTGCTGATGCAGTCACTGAATTCCACAAAGATAAAAATGTGGCTATCGAATACATTGAATTTCCTGAAAAATTAAAAGGTCGCTACCAAAGCTTCACACAAGCTGACCTCACTAAGCTACGTGCCGCCGGTTATACCGCACCATTTAAAACGGTTGCAGAAGGTGTCACCGAATATATGCATTTGCTCAATAAAGACGCGTAACGCTTATTTCTGAAAAATTATTTATGAAAATATTGGTGATCGGCCCTTCATGGGTAGGGGATATGATGATGTCACAAAGCCTTTATCGTACGATCAAGGCGTTGCATCCCCATGCACAGATTGATGTGATGGCACCACAATGGTGTCGTCCTTTACTCGCCAAAATGCCCGAGGTTAACGAAGCCATTCCTATGCCTCTCGGACATGGTGCTTTGGAAATTGGGGAACGTCGTCGATTAGGTAAGAGTTTGCGGGCAAATGGCTATGATCAAGCTATTGTGTTACCAAATTCCTTAAAGTCTGCATTTGTGCCTTTCTTTGCAAACATCCCCAAAAGAACAGGGTGGCGTGGAGAAATGCGCTATGGCCTACTCAATGATATTCGTCCACTAAATAAAGAAGCTTTTCCTTTAATGGTGCAAAGATATGTTGCTCTTGCTTATGATAAGCAAACTATTAAATCAGCTTCCGATATTCCGACACCCATTTTACCGCCTAAACTAGTGACGGTGCCGCAAGAAGTTACTGAAACCCTGCAAACCTTTGGGGTTGATGGTTCTCGCCCTATTATTGGTTTTTGCCCTGGCGCAGAGTTCGGCCCCGCCAAACGTTGGCCCCATTATCACTATGCCTCTCTTGCTCAAACACTGATTAGCCAAAAAGGCTATCAAGTACTGCTATTTGGTTCACAAAAAGACCACGAGGCAGGTGAAGCCATTCGTCTAGAGCTGACCGATGATGCGAAATTACATTGCCATAATTTTTCAGGTAAAACATCTTTAGAACAAGCCGTTAATCTAATCGATGCCTGTAATGCAGTTGTCAGTAATGACTCTGGTTTGATGCATGTCGCGGCAGCGCTAGATAAACCTCTTGTCGCCTTGTATGGCCCAAGTAGCCCTGATTTTACCCCGCCATTATCAGATAAAGCAGAAGTCATTCGCCTAATTACGGGGTATCACAAAGTGCGTAAAGGTGACGGTGAAAGTGGTTATCACCAAAGCTTGATTCATATCCAGCCTCAATTAGTTATCGATGCGTTAACTCGGTTAAATATAGGTATTGAATGATGAGAGTATTATTAGTCAAGACATCTTCAATGGGAGATGTTCTACACTCATTACCTGCACTGACCGATGCACAGCAAGCCATATCGGGTATTCAATTCGATTGGGTCGTTGAGGAAGGCTTCGCGCAAATTCCAACATGGCACAGTGCCGTTAACCAGGTGATCCCTGTGGCCATTCGCCGCTGGCGAAAAAATTGGTTTTCTGCGCCGATCAGAGCCGAACGAGCCGAATTTCGCAAGAAATTACAAGCAACACATTATGATGCTGTCATTGATGCACAAGGGTTATTAAAGAGCGCTTTTCTTGTCACCCGCTTAGCGCATGGTGATAAACATGGCTATGACCGCCATAGTATTCGCGAACCATTAGCCAGCTTCTTTTATGACCATCGTTACGCAATCAGCAAGCAACAACACGCCGTTGAACGTATTCGCCAGTTATTTGCCAAAAGTCTTGGTTACACCTGCCCAACACAACAAGGCGATTACGCGATTGCTCGACACTTTTTGCAGTCTGCAGAAGAGCATCAAAGCCCTTATGTCATTTTTTTGCATTCAACTACCCGTGATGACAAACATTGGCCTGAAGAAAATTGGCGAGAACTTATTGGACTGATGGCTGAAAGTGGTATCAAAATCAAATTGCCCTGGGGAGCACCTCATGAGCAGCAACGTGCAGAACGATTAGCAAAAGGCTTTGATTTTGTTGAGGTCTTACCTAAACTCACGTTAGCTGAAGTTGCACAGCAAATTGCAAACGCTAAAGCGGTGGTTTCTGTCGATACTGGGCTTAGCCATTTAACAGCGGCACTTGATAAACCTAATTTTACCCTGTTTGGCCCCACCGACCCCGGCTTGATTGGGGGATATGGGCAAGGGCAACATACGATTAAATCTCCGAATAACCATATTGAGGATATAAGTGCTATCTACACTTATGAACAGTTGAAACATTTTCTATAGAAAGGTATCTTAGCTACTCAAGCCTTTTAGTCTTTTACCGCATCATTTACGTAGGCAATCTTTTTTCGTCTACTCAATACCAGACATTAATTATAATGAATAATTCAATTACAATCATAACGGCATTTTTTGACATCGGTAGAGGAAATTGGAATGCCAAGAGTGGTCGATCCGATAGATTAGAAAGAACTGCAGATACTTATTTTGAACACTTTCAACGATTGGCTAAACTTGATAATAAAATCATTGTTTTTACCTCCCCAGATTTAGAAGATAAAATCCTTAAACTTCGAGAGGGTAAACCTACTCATATAATTACCATTAATCTACATCAAAAATTTAAATTTATAATAGAAAAAATATCTTCTATTCAGCACAGTGATTCATTTAAAAGTCTTATAAAGACAGATCAATTACAAAATCCTGAATATTGGTCTGCCGAATATGTATTAATTAACAATTTGAAACCTTATTTTATTCATAAAGCCATTAAGTCCGGACTCACGGGTCAGGAACTCATTGCATGGGTCGATTTTGGTTACATCCGTAGAGAAAAAACACGGTATGGATTGGTTAAGTGGGCTCATCCATTTGATCGTAGTAAAGTTCATCTTTTTTCTATAAAAAAAGATTTGGATTTACAAAATGAACAAGCTGTAATGGACAAAGTCATCAACAATGAAACCTATATTATTGGTGGTGTGATTGTTGCGACTAAAGAAAAGTGGATTGAATTTTACCAGCTTGTTTTTCAAATACAGAAAAAATTAATACAATCTGGTGTTATTGATGATGACCAAGGCGTATTTTTAATTTGTGCTAGTCAAAAACCTAGTTTATTTAAATTAAACTATCTCGGCCATATGGAGTGGTTTAAAGTATTTAGATTATTTAATAAAGGCTCAAAAGTTAATTACTTAACACGTCTAAAAATTTTACTGAGAAGAATTAAATAATATTTAATTAAAAGCCCACCTTGTCTCTACAAGGTGGGTTTTCTCTATTTCTCTGGCGCAATAAACCCAAAGCACATGGTTTCAGGGGCGGCATCCGGTTCAGAACGATAAATCACATCTTCTTTTTCTATCGTAAATTGTGGCCAGAACTTACGTACCTTGGCAAAGTTTTCATGGGCACAATCATCATATTTCTTGCCCAGCAATAATGCACCATGTTGACGAATTTCGGCTTCAGTAATATCACGGTTATACACATTTGGCGGCATATGTTTTTCCATTGACCAGGGTTGGATCACATGCGGTCTATCCTTGCCATAAATAATAAACCATTGATATTGGTTATCTTCTCCACCAACATATTTAACTGGCGTGCCATATCGCTGGTACCAACGTTGTTCCCCGTCTGCTATCAAGGTTTTTACACCAATAAATTTTTGCCCTGCTCCACGGATATTCGCTGCCTGAACCGTGATATAACCAACCACGACTAAAACACCAAAAATGGCAAAACCAACCAATGACTTCTTAAACGGTTTTCTTGGCATCACGGTTATTGAGCCAACAAATAAAGGCGCACTAATAGCCATAAATGGCTGCAACCATTCAGTTATTCGACCACCATCGTGGAAAGAGAACCAGCCGTATATCACAACCAGTGGAAAAAGAAGGATAAAGTTAGCCATGCGGTTAGGCAACGCTTTAGGCCACCCTAACTTTCCGCCACTGCAATAAACAATAATCGCAGCAATCACTAACGGATAAAACACGCTAAGTGCGGCTTGTGTGGTATGAAGATTAAACCCAGGGTCGATTTGTGAATCTACCCATTTAAAAGCCGAAAAGTCCGTTGCCATCAACCAAAAGAAATTTGGCAATACCAAAGCAAACCATAAAGCAATCGCAAGGTAAAAAACAGGATGACGATAACTTTGACGAACTTGTTTTACGAATAGGGTCAATAAGAAAACAGACCCAACTAGCGCCAAGGTTGAGTATTTACCCATAGTTGCAAGACCCGCAAATAAGGCAAACGGTAACCACCATGCAGGGTTATCATCAACAGCACGTAAAAAGAAATAGATAACCCAAGGCCATAATGTCACTAAAATATAGTTATCATTATAAGGAATGATATCGAAATTAATGACACCAGATAAATTCAACATTAGCATTGCAAACCAAGCGAAATCACGACGCCCAGTCAAACGAAAGGTTAGCTTCCACACCCCAAGTAAACCAAATGCAATACCGACAAAATGGCTAAAATACCAATAAAAGCTGTAGGAGATATCAAGGTAAATTGCAGGCCACATCATGACGCCAACAAACCATGGGTTTTTAGGTGATCCCCACTCCCCATTCATTCCCCAGTTCACTGCTTCTACTGTGTCATAAGGTACGGTTGGGTCGAAATAAAAACTCGCTAAGATCCAAACTATGGCATAGCTTATGACCCATAAATAAACATATTTATTTGAAATTGATTGATTAGTGGCTGGCATATAGTCTTAAAAAGATAAGCAAAAGTTCCAACATTCCATTTGGATACTACCCTAATAGTAATAAACCAAATCGAATGACTCTATAATAAACGAGGCAGTCTACTATAGTTTAAATGCAATACTAGGATGTGCCATAAAATATTCGCAATTCATTGCTGTAATGTTCAAGTTAATACTCAAAAAAAGACATTACTTAGCTTTATTGCTCTCTCGGGGGTAAATAGGGTTGTAACAGTTTTAATAATCGTTGAAGAGCGCCTTGGTTCTCATGAAGAACCTCGGCGGCATGGCGCCCATAATATAACCGGTAATCTTCATCAGAAAGTAAACTGGTCACGGCTTGAGCCATTGATTCACTGTCTGTCACCGTAATTAAGCCATCTGCTTGAGTTAGTTTTCCACAAATATCTTTGAAATTAAATGTGTGAGGCCCCATTAACACAGGTAGCGCATGAGCTGCCGCTTCGAGCGGATTATGCCCTCCAGTTTCTACCAAGCTTCCCCCGACAAAAGCAATGTCTGCAATTCCATATAACAGCATCAGTTCACCCATGGTATCACCAATCACCACTTGAACCTCTGCGGAAGGAATCGTATTCGCACTGCGACGAATAAAGGTTAAACCGGCTTTTTGAGTTAGTTCTTCTGCTTTGGCAAAGCGTTCTGGGTGACGAGGGACTAAAATTAACAATAAATCAGGAAAACGAGATAATAATTTTTGATGTGTTTCTAAGACAATCGCTTCTTCACCCTCGTGAGTGCTGGTCGCTATCCAGACTGGGCGATGCGCCGCCCATTGTCGGCGTAAAGTTATTGCCCTGACAGCTAATTCAGGCGTCACAGAGATATCAAACTTCAGGCTCCCCGTGACACTCAATTGCATTCGCCGCAACCCTAATTGAACGAAACGTTCACCATCTTCCTGATGCTGTGCTGCGACCATGGTGACATTACGAAGCATTCGTTTCACAAAGCTGCCTAGCTTTTGATACCCTGCAGCAGAGCGCTCAGAAAGTCTTGCATTTGCAATAACCAATGGAATTTTACGTTTATGCAATTGGTTAATCATATTTGGCCATAGCTCAGTTTCCATTATGATCACAAGTTTTGGGTCGACTTGTTTCAGGAAGCGGTGCATTGAGCCAGGAAGGTCATAAGGTAAATAAACGTGGTCGACATCATCACCAAATGCAGAAAGAACACGCTCTGAGCCCGTTGGTGTCATCGTGGTTACTGTAATTGGCAAAGACGGATAATGATGGCGAAGTGCGCGGACTAGTGGAACGGCTGCGAGGGTTTCCCCGACAGAAACTGAATGTAATAAAATACCTTGAGGTTTTACTTTTCCCGCACAAAAGCCATATCGTTCACCCCAGCGTTTACGATAGGCAGGCGCTTTACGGCTGCGCAGCAATAGGCGAACCCATATAAATGGTTGGATAAGATAAAGAAGTACCTGATATAGACGCAGCAATAACATTCGATCTGATTCACTTACCAAAATTGGCGCTATCTTACCATAAAGCTCAAATAAAAGTGTGTAGAATATGCACCTAAAAATAGCAGTAAAATCTCATATACAGTTGCAACCCTACTAGATAGCCGATAATGTTAACGCTTATTCATGCTATTTTTTCGAATAGATAATACAAACAACGAGATACTATCATCATGATACACAAGGCTATTTACCCTGGTACGTTCGACCCAGTAACATCAGGACATGTTGATATTGTTACCCGAGCAGCAGCAATGTTTGACCATGTCCTGTTGGCTATTGCTAATAGCCAACGAAAAAACCCGATGTTTTCCCTTGATGAGCGCGTAGCCCTTGCTAAAGAAGTAACTTCTCACCTTGATAATGTTGAAGTTGTTGGGTTTTCTGAGCTTATGGCTAATTTTGCGCAAAAAAATGGCGCAAATATTCTTATTCGGGGCGTTCGTTCTGTGGCTGATTTCGAATATGAGTGGCAATTAGCGAATATGAACCGCCATTTTGTTCCTGACTTGGAAACCGTATTTTTATTACCATCGCAGAGTTTATCCTTTGTTTCCTCATCTTTAATCAAGGATGTTGCACTTCACGATGGTGATATTTCGTCTTTCCTACCCCCAGTGGTTGCTGAGGCAATGCTAAAGAAACTCAATAAAAAATAGCAAGGTTTCGCTATTTTTGACATTGCGGACAAAAGAAGGTGCTACGTTGCCCCTGTTTAATGCTTTCGATTGGCGTACCACACATTGAGCAGGGTTCACCTTTTTTTCCATAGACAAACAATTCTTGGGCAAAGTAACCCGGTTTACCATCCGACTGTAAAAAATCTTTCAGTGTCGTACCGCCTTGTTCAATAGAGCGCTGTAACACCTTTTTGATCTGCAACACTAGTTCAGTAATTTCAGCTAACGTTAAGGTATTTGTGATTTTTTCAGGTGATATTTTTGTTGCAAATAATGCTTCGTTAGCATAAATATTGCCTACACCAACAACGACTTTGTTATCCATTAACCATGGCTTAATTGCCACTTTTTTCTTTTGCGCTAATTCATAAAGATATTGCGGGTTAAAGGCGTCTGATAATGGCTCAGGCCCTAAGTGTGCAAGTACCGAACTGTTTTCTAAATCATCACACCAGAGCCAAGCGCCAAACCGGCGAGGATCCGTATAGCGTAATACCTTGCCATCTCGCATGACTAAATCCACGTGGTCATGTTTTTCTTCAGGCAATTCTTCGGTCAGAATACGCACACTACCAGACATTCCCAAGTGAACAATAATCCAGCCTTTTTGTAGCTCAATCAGCAAATACTTAGCGCGACGTTGAACACTCAAAACCGCTTCATCTGATAAACTTTTAATTTGTTCACTAACTGGCCAACGTAAACGACCGTTACGTACAATGGCGTAAGAGATTGTATTACCGACTAAATGTGGCTCTATTCCACGACGACTGGTCTCAACTTCTGGTAGTTCTGGCATATATAAACTCGCATTTTTCGCTTAAGGATACCATTTCGCAATTACCCCCATGAGCTCATCTTTGACAATTTCCCAAGTGAAATTATCATAAGCATGTTTTTTAGCATGGTAAGCTATTTCTTGACTATTTGGGTGATTTAACGCGCTAGTAATATCCTCCGCCATACTCAAAGGCGAAAGTGGCTCCCTGAAAATAAACCCAGTTTCATTATGGGAAATAAACTCTACCATTGCTCCTCGCTGGCTCGCTATCACAGGGCGACCCGAAGCCATCGCCTCTAATGCAACCATACAAAATGGCTCTGGAGCGATGGAAGGTACAGCAATCACATCCGCAAGAGAATAATAGTGCCGAATTTTTTCAGGATGAACACCACCTAAGAAAATGCACTGCTCACCCAAATTTTTTGCATAATCTTTTACTTCGTCTTGATATTGCGCTAGTTCACCTTTTAATGCAGCATTTGGGTCACCTACAATGACGAGCTTATAACGAGGGTCTTCTTTAAAGAAAGTCTCGCACGCCTGCATTAATTCAAGTAATCCTTTATCTCTAGCGATCCGGCCAGCGAATAAAACTATTTTATCTTCTGCTGTTAGCCCAAAATCCTCACGCTTGACCTCAGGTGGCTGAGCATAAATTTCACCATCAAACCCATTACGAACAACTTCAATAAGCGCATTTGGTAAACGTTCTCTGTACCAATTTTTCATAAAATGGCTTGGCACAATGATTTTTATGTCTTCAGGGACATCTTTAGGCTCGTACAAATTATGCATGTGTAACACAACATTATTATGTCCTTCTTTCTTAATTATTTTTTTGAAGGATTTAATATGATTGTGAACAAAAATAACACTTTTATTCGGGTTTGGCGAAAATTGATGTTTAATTTTGACAATTCTATCTGCATAAGAATATGGGTCTAACCTTGTCCATTTCTTAAATAGTCTTGTATACACTTTTCCAAACTTAATACGCTCAATTTCACAATACTCATTAACAACAGAATGAGCGCTATATCCATCATTTCGTATACAAACGATTCGGTTTTCAATGTCTAATCGTTTAGCGACATTGTACATCCACGATTCAATTGCAGCCGCACTTTTAGGGGGTATAGAAAATATAGGTGAAACTGTTAAGACAATCTTATTAATCATCATATTATTTTCTTTTTTTTGTGTGTTTTTCAAACAAGTAATATATGCCTGACAAAATACCTGATAAATAAGAGCCTTGCTTTAATAAGTGCTTGTACTCTTTTTTCCTTTCAGCAAATTTAGTGGCACACTTTAAATCATCCTTTGTCCAAGGTGATTGTGCTAATGCTTTATAAAAAGGCTGAGAAGAAGGATAGTTCGCCCATTTATGCCAAGGCTTACTCACCCCCGTGTAATGAATTAAAACTGTTTCAGGTGTAATAATGGTTTGATATTTTTGATGAGTTCGGTCATACAGTTCATTTTTTAGTGTATAAACCGTATTAAATTTCTGATTAAGTAATATCAGGTCATTCCTTAAAATAAGGTTTAACACATCTTGATCTGGGTACTTAAACCGTTGTTTCGCATTTTCTGCAGATAACAATTCAAAACATTGCTGAGTAACTCGTTTTTCGTGCCATTTTTTTAAGTTCACAAACATAACACCCGAGTTAAAATAGGTCTCAGCTAACTTTGGAGTGTGAAGCCGTGTCTCACTTTTTGTTCTTACACCGATGTCATCGGCAATAACACCACAAACTTTATCTTTAATTAAATCAGCCGCCAAATTCAATTGGCCATTACAGATAACATCCGCATCCAAATATAGAGCAACATCATAATCTTTCGAGAGATAATCTAAAGCAACTAACCGAAAATACATTGCTGAAGACCAAATATCAGAAGCTGGCAATGTTTTTAGTAATTGATTATCCAATTCATAAATATGAAATTCAGCTGGAAACTGATGAGAAATAACCTTCAGCTTCTCTAAAAAGCTAGGGCTGACTTTATCTAAAAAATAATGAAATCTGAAGAGCGTATTTGGGTTATTAATAAGTAAAGAGACCGCTGAAACACCAGCACCAAACTGATAGTTTTCATCCGAACCATAAATAACATCAAGACATGGTAATGAGGAATTACTCGTATTAGACCCCTCATTTAGTAGGTATTTATTTGTTATCAGGTTATTCATGGCACACTCTTTTCTGCTTAGTTGAACTATGTCCCATCATGGCGATTAAAAAACCTAAAAGAATACCTAAAGGCTTAAGGTCCACTTGTTCAAACATCCCACGAACGAGATAGAAACTAATAAGGCTTAACAGCAATGCAATGAAAGCAAAGTAAATTTCCGGTTCATCAGACCTATTTTTTATCCCTTGCATTGAGGAATAGCACATTGACAAAAATACCGCACTAAATATCGCTAACCCTGCAATACCCGCACCAAACCAAATATAAAGCCAAATATTATGGGGCCCGATAGATTGCTTAAATGTCCATTCCGGATGATTTTTTACAACACTATTGTATTTTTCATGATAGATTTTATCGCCAAAACCATAACCGATAACTGGATTTTCCAGTATAAGCTCAAAAGCGGTTCCTTGGGTTCCATTAGTATAACGGTGAGTGCTATCTGTCTGCTCTAGCTTATAAAACAGTTTTTTACTTGTATCGGGATAAATTAGTTTAATTGAAATAAGTGAAATTACCGAAAGGCATAATACAACCCCAATTAGCTTCCAAGGACGTTTAAAACACAAAAATAATAACCCCGCGACTGCGACTGCAACCCATGCCCCTCGAGCTAACGTTCCAAGTAAAACAAACAGAAATACAATACTTAAAATATAGAAATAAATAAGTCTAGATTTAGGCAATAAATACCAAAGAATAGGAAGTATTGGAAAGAAGAAAACTAACGCATCCGAAACATGCCTAAAATCATAGGTAGTAAACGGTAAGATACCCTGCTGATAGGCTATATAGTAGCGGTATAACTCAACAAGTAAAACTAAGGCTAACGATACAGTAAAACTCGTTAATAATAGTTTTGAAATCTCTTTTAGGCTTTCTCTATATAAAATAATTGGCAATAAAAGTGATAAACTTAGTATTCCATAATTCAATAAATTATTGTTAATAGTTTTAATAGATACACTTAATATATTTGAATAAGATGTTGATACGTAAAGAAAAATAGAAAAAGCAACAACTAAATATAAAAGTTTATTATTTAATCTTTTTAGCACTTTTTTTGTATCTAAAGACAGATAAACCAAAGATGTGGCTATCATCAAATAGAACAGAATATGCTTATATCTGGTTACATTTTCCACAAAAAAAAGAACAATAAAGATTAGCACCAAAGCTTTGTTATACTTTGAGAGAATACTTTCATTTCTATCTAAAAAAGACATAACTTGCCCAATTATTATTTACTTAATTTAACCAAAAAATACTGAAGATTATTTTTTATACCAGAGAGAATTTTTCCCTGATTAAACATATGCTTAGCACAATAGCGCAAATGATTACTGCTTTTAGCCTTCAGTAACGGAATGTCTTTCCAAGGTGATGCATTTTTTGCATTAGTAAAGGGCTGAGCTGTTGAGTAATTTGCCCACTCATGCCAAGGCTTAGTTGGGCCAATATAATGAATCAATACAGTTTCAGACGTTATTGGGTTCTCTTTTTTGCCTTTTTGCAGCTCATAATTAATACTATATTGAGTGTTGTATTTGCCATCAAGGTAAATGACTTTCCCTGTTAATAGCATATTTAAGATATCTTGATCTAAATAGGATAATTTTGCTTTAACAACATCTTGAGAAAGTAAGTCCATTGCTTTCGTTGAGATATCAAATTTTGACCAATTCACTAAATTTAAGACTAAAAAACCTGCATTAAAATACCCCGAAGCGATGCTCGGGATCCCTAACGCATCAGCTCTTTTTTGCCACCAAATACTATCCCTTTCAGGCACAACTGCAGCTATTTCATCATCTTTAAACGGAATATTTAACAGTGGCTGCAGCGTTCCTTGACACATAATATCTGCATCCATATAGATCATTCTATCTAGCTGGTTTGAAAAGTAATCCGCAATAATAAACCTGAAATAAGTTGCATATGACCAATTTTTGGTACTTGGGAGCAATTTAAGCTGTTCACAGTCAACTAAATAAACTTTAATACTCGTCTTATATTGCTCTGCGAGCTGTTTAAATAATTTACTTTGCTCATCATCAAAGTAGTCAGTAAACACATGAAATGAAAAAGAGATATCAGGATTTGTTTTTAATAGAGAAGCAATCGAGATCCCACAACCATATAGAAAATTACGGTCAATCCCATAGGAAATATGTAAGCTATCATTATTAACAATAGCGTCTGGTGACGATAAATCAATTTGCTGTGTAACCGCATTTTCTTTATTGAAGAACATTTATATCTCTCTTCTCTCTTTGACTCACAATGACTTTCTAATTGTGCGTTCTTTAATTTGTGCAGCTTTGCTTTCCGCTTTAGCTATCAATGATGCTTCTTGTTGCAAAATAACTCGCAGCGATAAGCCAAAATAGATTTTCATAAAACGAAGAATATCACGCTGAGTTAGCCCAATATTTAATGATGAGTAATATAAACCAATTAAATCTTTATTGCGCCAACGGGTTGGAACAGAATTTCTGAGTTGTGCCCGATGTAAATCAATTACTGATATTTTTAACTGTTCTTCATTTCCCGTAAATGGCAAATGCAGTAAAAAATGGCAAATATAACAATCACGATGGTTAATACCGGTCGCGTGCATTTTACGCACCATCTTCGCAACACGACGAATAATCATTTGTTTGGTACTAAAAGTTGGTGGGTTATCTAGCCAATTTGCACAATAATCTTCCAAACTCACCGTCGGGGTCAAATCTTCAGTAATAATAAAGGAGTGACGACGAAGAGGGTTAATCCCTTTTTGCCCAAAAGCTCGACCATTCATCGTGTCAACTCCCACTTGAGTCAGTTGATGAATAGCATTCCACTCTCGATCAGCGCCTAATACTGGCAACCGAAAAGAAAATAGATTTTTAAGAACTTCCTTTAGTGTAGTCCCATAATGAATTTTTATAAAATAGCTGCGTCCCTCAAGTTCAAAACGCAGAGTTTTACGCGATTCTAACGCACGAAAAACTTCACCTTGTAGCTTATCCGCCTCGATAAATGGATCTTTATTCTTCCACAATTCACTAAAAGGGGGTTTTAGCTCAATCATTCGCTTCCCCTAAAATAATATCTGCGGCTTTTTCTGGTAAACTATATAAATCTTCTGTATCGGCAAAATATCGCGCATTACTTGCCCATTGTGCTAATTGAACCGGATTTTTTAAACTATCTTCTAGAGCCAAGTTCAGAACCGTTTGCTCAAAGGGCTCATTTACCACAATACCGCATTTGGCTTGGCTAATAAATGAAGCATATCCACACACTTCTGTGACAATAATCGGTAAACCCGCGGTAATTGCCTCTAATAACACAATACCAGCAGCTTCTTGATAAGCCGGGTGCATTAATATATCGGCTGCAGCCATTAATTCTGCAATATCATTACGTCCACTAAAGAAAGAGACTTGTGAGCCGATTCCTAGCGTTTTCGCTAACTGTTGGTATTTCACTGGTTTATCTTGACCGACTACCATCAATAGCGTGTTTTTCTTAATATCATCGGGCAATGCCGCAATGGCTTTTATGGTCCGATCGACGCCTTTACGTTTGAAGTCAGAACCCACCTGCAATACTAAAAATGCAGATTCAGGTATTTGATTTTTTTCACGATAAACTTTTTTAGCTTCCGCAACTTGCTTATCATACTTTCTATCTTGGGCAATACCGGGTGGCAGCATATGGAAACGCTCATTTTCTGTCCCATAATGCTTTTTAAAATGACTAATTTGATGCGGTGTTAACATGAGTAATTGCGTCGGTTTCCCCACTGCAAAAACAGCTTTTTCAAATGCAGCATAGTGTTTATAGCGAGGCGTCAGCTTATAAAAAAAACCTTTTTCTTCAGCGACTTTTTGTGCATAACAAACATCTGCTGCATAATAAATATCTAGTCCTGGCATTTTATTGAAACCAACTACCCGCTCAGCAGGATGCTGCTTTAAATGCGCCAACACCCAGTCACAATATTGTGCGTTTCGTCCATGATTCGTTTTTGATGTCACCGGCACGATAATAATTTCAAAGCCGCTAGGCTTATCACCATCCCATGATTGGGTATAGACACGTACGTGATGCCCACGTGATTGGCATTCCGTTGCAATACGTAGAAAATCCCGCTGTAACCCACCAAACGGAAAGTATTTATATAAGCAAAATGCCAGATTCATGTTAATACCTTGTCATCATAGAGCGAATATTCATCGGCAATATTTTCTCTGTGGCTTTAATTACATCGGATGCAGGGACAATAGATAAATACTTTTTACTGCGGTCAAGTTCATCTCGCGGAGGCATAGGTTCATAGTCTCCGGCCCAGAATTGCACACTATTATCGCTCCAAGGCCGCCAAAAAATATGATTTGTCGCACCGAAAAGACACACAATTGGTGTTTTGACTGCAGCAGCAATGTGCATCGGTGCAGAATCAACACCGATGAATAGAGCGGCATGAGCAATCAGTGCGCCTAACTCTGGAAATGAAGTCTTTCCTGCAAGCTCAGTAACAGGCGTTGTTTGGCAACCATTTGCAATATCACTGATACATTCTAAATCTTCTTTACTCGGTCCCGATGTTAAAACCACTTGATAACCACGAGACTGCAATGCATCAATGACGGCTGAAAACTTTTCATTATCCCAACACTTAAAAGCTTGGCGCGCTGTTGGTTGAATAACGACATAGCTGCTATGGACACCTAAGCTTAGTAACCTTTCATCAATATTTTTCCAATCCTGCTCTGAATAAGACATCGTTAGATGCGTTTTTAATTCTTTTATTTCTAACGGCTTGAGCACTGATAGGTTATTCAGAACAACGTGTTCGCCTTCAGGTTCTATCAAATGCGTAAAACTATTACGCCAGTATTTAGAATCTCGATGGGTAAATTGATGGGAAATTTTTGTGTCAGCAGGAATAGCCCGAACTAATACACTCACCATCCACTGATCTGCAAGGTTAACAACTAAATCGTATTTATTTTTACGCAGCTTTAGCAGTAGCTTAATAAAATTATATGCTTTACTCAGCCCACTACTTTTTTTCCCCGCCATGCCGTACAAAGCGTTAATTTCAGCATTTTCAGAGAGAATGGGGATAGTATCCTGATAAAGCAAAACGTCAATTTCAGCATCAGGATATCGGTGTTTTAATGAGCTGATAACGGGTGTTGTCAGCAACATGTCCCCATGAAACCTCATCTTGATCACAAGAATTTTTTTAAACTGTTTTTTCACCAGGCACTCTTAATCAAGTCTATATGTAAAAGACAATAGTCATTCGACAACAAATATCATTATTAATTCAATGAATACTCACTATGTTACTACTTTCATAATAATGGTCATAGCTTCGAATGCACATATCCGCGACAACCCAAATTTTAGGTAAAAAAAAACTCAGCCGAAGCTGAGTTTTTAACGCAGAAAGCAAAATTATTTGATTTTTGCTTCTTTGTAGATCACATGCTTACGAACAACTGGATCGAATTTTTTCAGTTCCAGTTTTTCTGGCATTGTGCGCTTGTTCTTCGTAGTGGTATAGAAATGACCTGTACCTTCAGAAGAGACTAGCTTGATTTTCTCGCGAATACCTTTAGCCATTTTTTAGCTCCTTAGTACTTCTCACCACGGGTACGCAGTTCAGCAAGAACAGCATCAATACCCTTTTTATCGATAACACGCATACCTTTAGCAGATACACGCAGTGTTACGAAACGTTTCTCAGACTCAACCCAGAAACGGTGAGAGTGCAGGTTTGGCAAAAAACGACGTTTGGTCGCGTTTAATGCGTGTGAACGGTTGTTACCGCTCATTGGACGCTTGCCAGTAACTTGGCAGACTCGTGACATGTCTATTCTCCAAAAATCTAATCAGCTCGAGCTTTTTTGTTCTGGGTATGGCCGCCTCGTCAGGCTTAGGAGCCCATCTCAGCAAACTTTCATTGACTGAAAAAACCGTTGATACCTAAATAAAGATTTACTTTACTAAAACGTAAAAATTTACTGAGATAGGCCCTTCTCGCCAAACCCAAGATCCTTAAAGGTGGCGTAGTATACGCTTTCCATCGTTTTCACTCAAGCCCAACACAAAGAAAGTTGTCATTTTTTAGGCAAAAAAATAATTTTATAACCATCCTCGCTCCACAAATGACACACATTGCTTATGCCCAACGACAAAATGGTCAAGCAATTTAATCCCCATAATAGTACAAGCACGTTGGATACGCTCTGTCACTTGCCTGTCTGCTACGCTTGGTTCCGGATTACCTGATGGATGGTTATGGGCGAGTATAATCCCGTTTGCATTCATTTTTATGGCAAAGCGAATGATTTCTCTGGGGTGAACTTCAACTTTGTTTAAAGTACCTTTAAACAACTCTTCATGACAAATAATTTGATTTTTATTATTTAAAAATATCACGACAAAAACTTCACGCTCTTGCCCTGCGAACAAATCCAACAACTTTGCTTTCAACTGTTCAGGCCCAGTCATCACATCTTCATGTAAAAATTGTTCAGAGAAAAAACGGCGAGCTAATTCACTCACAGCCTGTAATTGGGTAAATTTACAACTCCCCATTCCTTTACATTGCTTGAGTTTTTCGTAGTCTGCTTGTAGAAGCAAATATACTGAACCAAACTCCTGTATTAAACGCTTCGCAAGCTGTAAAACGGGTTCGCCTTGGCTCCCTGTACGTAGAAAAATAGCGAGTAGTTCAGCATCAGATAACGCAGCTGCCCCGTATGCGAGTAGCTTTTCCCTTGGTGGTAGGTCTAGATGTTCACTCATCATATTTTTTGTCCCTAAATCCCTTGCTTCCTTTTTATCTAGTCTAAAAAACATTCACAATCACTCTCATAAGGGTTTGCGTAGCGCTTCGCAAAAATAGTACTGTGATGAAAAATCGAGCGCGCCACCTCGCGCTTCTCTGTGGTAATATGCCTCCCATGTTGACCGAATTGGATAAAAATAATGAATCAACTGTCACTATTAGGTAAGCAGATAGTTATTGGTATTAGTGGGGGCATTGCTGCGTACAAAATCCCTGAACTCACCCGCCGTTTGCGCGATAAAGGTGCGATAGTACGCGTTGTGATGACTCAAGGTGCTAAAGCCTTTATTACACCTTTAACCTTGCAAGCCGTTTCAGGGCATCCCGTTTCTGATGACCTGCTAGACCCTGCTGCTGAGGCTGCTATGGGCCATATTGAACTGGCTAAATGGGCAGATCTCATTATTCTAGCACCGGCTACTGCGGATTTAATTGCTCGCCTCAGTGCAGGAATGGCAAATGACTTACTCACAACAGTTTGCCTTGCTTCCGCAGCACCGATTGCACTTGTGCCAGCAATGAACCAACAAATGTACCGAGCAAAAGCAACCCAAGAAAATTTAATCAAATTGCAACAACGTCAATGTATGATTTGGGGGCCAGATGCAGGTAGCCAAGCCTGTGGTGATATTGGCCCTGGTCGCATGATTGACCCACTAGAAATTGTTCGTCTAGCCAATGAGTTTTTTACCCCTAAACTCGACTTACAAGGCATCAAATTACTGATCACTGCGGGCCCAACACGGGAAGCGCTAGACCCAGTTCGCTTTATTAGTAACCATAGTTCGGGGAAAATGGGTTTTGCCATTGCTAAAGCAGCCAGTCAACGTGGTGCCGATGTCACTTTAATTGCAGGCCCTGTAAATATTGAAACACCAGAAGGCGTTAACCGAATTGATGTCATGAGTGGCTTAGAGATGTATGAACAAGTGCATCAAACCATTGCTGAACAAAATATTTTTATTGGTTGCGCTGCAGTTGCAGATTATCGCGCAAAAAACATTGCTGAAAATAAAATAAAAAAACAAGGTGATGAAGTTTCGATTACACTTATCAAAAATCCAGATATCGTGGCTAGTGTCGGAAACCTAAAACACAATAGGCCATATGTTGTTGGATTTGCAGCTGAAACCCAAAATGTGGAAGAATATGCACGCCAAAAACGACAACAAAAGCAACTCGACCTCATTTGTGCCAATGACGTCTCACTAGCAGACA
The DNA here is from genome assembly GCF_028478065.1 of Providencia sp. PROV255. Lineage (NCBI taxonomy): Bacteria > Pseudomonadati > Pseudomonadota > Gammaproteobacteria > Enterobacterales > Morganellaceae > Providencia > Providencia sp. PROV255. The sequence continues at coordinate 35,358 of NZ_JAMPMI010000015.1, forward strand.
ACGGGTTTAATAGCGATAACAACGCGTTACATCTTTTTGATGCAAACGGTGATACCCGTTTGCCTCACTGTAATAAAAACGAATTAAGCCACTATTTACTTGACGAGATACTTCAACGTTATGAAAAAAATTGACCTAAAAATCCTCGATAGCCGTATCGGTAATGAATTTCCTCTACCAGCCTATGCCACCACAGGTTCTGCTGGTTTAGACCTACGTGCATGCCTTGATGCACCAATCGATTTGGCACCAGGTCAAACAGAACTTATTCCAACAGGTTTAGCCATTCACATTGCAGATGAAAGTCTTGCTGCAGTCATCTTACCTCGTTCCGGTTTAGGTCATAAACATGGCGTTGTACTGGGCAACCTCGTTGGCCTCATTGATTCTGATTATCAAGGCCAGCTCATGGTGTCTGTCTGGAACCGCAGTGACAAAGCTTTTACCATTGAACCTGGTGAACGTATGGCACAAATGGTGTTTGTCCCGGTTGTTCAGGCGGAATTTAATATTGTTGATGATTTTGACACAACCGAGCGTGGAACTGGCGGTTTCGGTCATTCTGGCCGTCAATAAATAGAACATCCTGATAACTAATATGCTAGATAGAACCTAAATTAGGTTCTATCTTTATGAATAAAAACAATCAGCCGCATATTTTCTTTCAGGAAGCTTGCTCAACATTACTTATATTTTAAACATTTTTTAAATCCATTTTGCTTCGAAACTTTCTTTACTAAGAGCAAAATTTTGGATAGTTTGTTTTGCTGTTTTAGCAGGGGTCTTATTAGACATGGCAGAAAAAGCGATAACACAAAAACGTAACAGACGTGATGAGATTTTACAGGCTCTTGCGTTAATGTTAGAAAGTAGTGATGGCAGCCAACGTATTACAACAGCAAAACTTGCTGCTACGGTTGGTGTATCAGAAGCTGCGCTATATCGTCATTTTCCGAGTAAAATGAAAATGTTCGATAGCCTTATTGGGTTTATTGAAGACTCATTAGTTTCACGCATTAATCTGATTTTAACTGATGAAAAAGATACGATAATTAGAATTAAACTAATACTTGCCCTAATACTTGGGTTTTCCGAGAAAAATCCTGGGCTTACGCGTATAATGACTGGCCATGCTCTGATGTTTGAGCAAGATAGGCTGCAAGATCGTATTAACCAATTATTTGAACGTATAGAATCACAATTACGGCAGGTGTTAAAAGAGAAAAAAATACGTGATGGCCATGGGTTTATTCATGATGAGTCATTACTTGCTTCTCAGTTACTAGCCTTTTGTGAAGGGATGCTCTCTCGTTTTGTGCGTTCTGAGTTTCGTTATCGGCCAACCGTCGAGTTTGAATCGCGCTGGCCTTTAATTCTAGCTCAGTTACAATAACCGATTATTTATACTACTCACCCCGCCCATCATTGGGCGAGGGCTTTTTTTATTCAATTCCGTATTGTTCGCGATAAGCCTTCATAGCCGCTAAATGTTCCTGCATACCTTCCTTTTCAGCAAGATAGGTGATTAAATCGCTCATGGTAATAATTGAGTAAACTTTACAACCATAATCACGCTCAACCTCTTGTACTGCTGAAATTTCACCTTTGCCTTTTTCTTGGCGATCAAGGCATAACAGAACACCATTCAACGTAGCTTGTTGTTGTTTAATAATTTCCATTGATTCACGAATTGCCGTCCCTGCGGTAATCACATCATCAACTACCACAACACGCCCTTGTAAAGGACTTCCGACTAACACGCCGCCTTCCCCATGGTCTTTAGCTTCTTTGCGGTTGAAGCAGTATGGCATATCGATGTCATGGTGCTCAGAAAGTGCTACCGCTGTCGTCGTTGCAATGGGGATCCCTTTATACGCTGGACCAAAAATGACATCACACTCAATTGCGCTATCTTGTAATGCTTGTGCATAAAAACGACCGACAAGTGCCAGATCACGCCCTGTATTAAATAACCCCGCATTGAAAAAGTAAGGGCTTTTACGACCTGATTTCAGCGTAAACTCACCAAATTTAAGTACCTGTTTTTTCATGGCAAGTTCAATAAAATCGCGCTGATAGGCTTTCATTGGTCATTCTCCTCGTTGATGATTATTTATCTATTTTCAAAGCTGGCACACTAGTTGATGAACCAGCAGGCATAAAAAAGGCGACTTTTCAGCCGCCTAATTAATGATTAACTTACTTCAGCGCTTCTCGCTGAGCTTCAAAAATGGTATTTAAACCTGTTTTAGCTAACGCCAATAGGGCTAATAACTCTTCATGACTAAACGGTTCGCCTTCTGCGGTGCCCTGTACTTCAATCATTCGGCCATCATCCATCATGACAACATTCATATCGGTTTCAGCTGCAGAATCTTCAACATACTCAAGATCACATAGAGCTTCTTGGTTTACAATTCCAACCGAAACGGCAGCAACCATTGATTTTAGTGGGCTTTTTGCAATTTTACCTTGCTCAACCATGTTATTCAGTGCATCAACAAGCGCCACACAAGCACCAGAAATCGCTGCTGTCCGTGTACCACCATCCGCTTGAATAACATCACAGTCTAAAGTAATGGTGTATTCACCTAATTTTTTAAGGTCAACCGCAGCACGTAAAGAACGTGCAATTAAACGTTGGATTTCCATCGTACGACCGGTTTGTTTTCCTCGTGCAGCTTCACGTTGATTACGTGAGTTTGTTGCGCGCGGTAACATGCCATACTCCGCTGTAACCCAACCTTGCCCCTGCCCTTTTAAAAAGCGAGGAACCCCTTCTTCAACAGTTGCATTACATAACACCTTCGTGTCGCCAAACTCAATAAGAACAGAGCCTTCTGCATGCTTAGTATAGTTGCGCGTGATAGTAATCGGGCGCATTTGGTCTGCTTGTCTATCTGCTGGGCGCATGGTGTTATCTCCATTATCAACTCAAATTGGGACGCATTATACGTTGTTCAAGCGATAATGCCTATCCTGTCATCCTGCATAGCGTTATAATCGCCTAAATCTTTACGATAATGGGAACGAATTATGATCCGTAGTATGACCGCTTTTGCCCGTCGGGATATCAAGGGTGAATGGGGGAATGCGGCCTGGGAGCTGCGTTCCGTGAACCAACGTTATTTAGAAACGTATATTCGCTTACCTGAGCAATTCAGAAGCCTTGAGCCCGTTATTCGCGAACGTCTGCGTTCTCGCCTAACACGTGGAAAGGTAGAATGTAGCCTACGCTTTGAGTTAGATGGCGCAAATCGTGGTGAATTAATCCTAAATGAACAATTAGCACGCCAATTAATCAGTGCTGCGAATTGGGTTAAAAATTACAGCCATGAAGGTGAAATAAACCCATTAGAAATTTTGCGTTGGCCGGGTGTGATGTCAGCAGGTGAACAAGATTTAGATGTCATCAGCGAACAGCTACTGGCAGGCTTAGATGAAGCTATTGATGCTTTCATTCAAAGCCGTGAAGCTGAAGGTGCTTCATTGCATGCACTCATCGAACAACGCCTTGATGGCGTCTTAGTTGAAGTCGCAAAAGTACGTCAACATATGCCAGAAATTTTACAGTGGCAACGTGAACGCTTACAAAATAAGTTAGAAGAAGCTGATATTCAAGTGGATAACAACCGTCTGGAACAAGAACTTATTCTATTGGCTCAACGTGTTGATGTTGCAGAAGAACTGGATAGACTAGAAGCTCACGTTAAAGAAACGCGTAATATCTTGAAGAAAAAAGAGGCAACTGGTCGCCGCCTTGACTTTATGATGCAAGAATTCAACCGCGAAGCTAATACGTTAGCGTCAAAATCAATTAATAGCGAAGTTACAACCTCTGCAGTTGAACTCAAAGTATTAATCGAGCAAATGAGAGAACAAATTCAAAATATTGAATAATCACTCCTTGACGATTTTAATCCATAAAAAGCTAATCGACCTTAATTATCGTTTGGCTTTTTTTGGAGATATTCTCAATATTTACTCGAAATAGGTGCTAGTTGTCACGATTTTTGAAGCTATATTCCACAACAACCCTTCGACGATATTAAAAAATTTATACCGAAGCAGTATTAATTATTCTTTCTCAAATAATTAGTAACGTCGATTAAATCGTTCCCCATGAAATCATAACAACTTGATTTTTCATAATAAAATTTATTACCTATCTATTTTCCTAAAAATAAGATCTCGCTCATAAATCAATCAAATGTTTTGAGTTCAGTCACAGATAACAAAACAGATCTTTGACACCTCAATAACTGCTTATTAACATCCGTCTTGTATACAAGTTGAATTCAATATAAATACAATAAGGTTGATTACCTCGACAAACCAATAAAAAGGTAACTCTATGTCACATAATGATTCTGTTGTAACACCAGCAACGAAAGACTCACCAGGGCGTTTACGTTGGGGATTAGCAGCAATATTTTTTATTATCGGTTTGATTGCGTATATGGATCGCGCCAATATTTCCATTGTGGCCGAACATATGATGACCGATTTAGGAATGAGCAAAGTTCAATTTGGCTTTTTGGGTGCGTTATTTTCTCTTGGCTATGCACTAGCCCAAATCCCAAGCGGGATACTTGCAGAGCGGTTTGGTAGCAGACTAATCGCAACCATCAGCCTATATATTTGGTCTGCATTTACCATCTTAACTGTCGTGGCTCCTACCTATATTTGGCTATGTATCGTACGCTTCCTATTCGGCGTTGGGGAAGCGCCGCTCTACCCTGCAAATGCCGTTTTTAATACATGGTGGTTTCGCCAAAATGAAAAGGCACGAGCCGCTAGCTTCTTACTTGCCGGTTCCTATTTTGGGCCTGTGATTGCCCCCACTCTTACCGTATTTATTATGATTTCATTCGGGTGGCATGCCGTTTTCTATATATTTGGTGTGATTGGCATTCTTATCGGCATGGTTTGGTATTTTTTTGCCAGAAATAAGCCTGAGCAACACCCTAAAATTTCTCAAAGTGAAATCGCATTCATCCATGAAGGCCGAACAATTAGTGAGCAAGGCGGTACTGATGTTAAAGCCCCTTGGCGCAAATTTATGAAAGAACGTCCTTTCTGGGCTGTTGGCTTCCAATATTTTTTTGTTGCCTATATGACCACCTTATTCATGATTTGGTTACCCACCTACTTACAAGAAGCTCGAGGCTTTTCATTAACCCAAATGGGCGTAGCCGCCAGTTTTCCTTGGTTAGCAATTTGTATCGCAGTACTCACTGCAGGCTCAATTTCTGATTGGTTACTCAACAAAGGGTACTCGCAGTTAGTCGCTAGAGGCTATATCGCGATTGCCGGTTTTATTCTATTTATCGTGGGGATTTGCGGCGCAGCTCAAACTGAAAGTGCCATCGCTAGTGTTGCATGGCTAACCCTTGCGCTCGGCTCTCTAGGATTACCAGTTGTGACCTCTTGGGCAATCGCAGCAGATAAAGGCCGCCAATATGCTGGCTCGGTCAGTGGATGGATGAACTTGTGGGGTAATCTCGGTGGTGTTATTTCCCCTATTTTATGTGGCTGGCTTGCACAGCATTTTGGCTGGACCGTCGCTTTACTTTTCAATGTGATACCTATCAGTTTAGCGATTGTTTGCTGGTTTTTCATTCAGCCTGATAAACCTTTAGCTGCTGCCGTTAATCCTGACTAATTTTTACCCAAAACACATTATATTCAATAAATAAAGGTGTCCCTATGTTTACATTAAATCCTCGAGTTGCCTGTTTTAGCCCAGAAGTTATCGAAAGTTGCCGTGATGTTTGCCCGTCAACTATTGGACACATGACTGACTTCGGTTTTCTAAAAACATTACGCCCACAAATTGAACAGTGCCAATTTATTGGTAATGCTGTAACTGTACGTATTCCGCATATGGATTCATCTGCTGTACATAAGGTTTTCGACATCGTGCAAGAAGGCGATGTTGTCTGTATCGATATGTCTGGGGATTATGATCGTGCTTGTTGGGGCGAAATGGTTTCTTACATGGCACGGGCAAAGAAAATTGCCGGCGCAGTTATTGATGGTTGTGTCACTGATATCAAAGCATTAGGTGAGATTGGTGTTCCTATTTATGCACGTAAAGTGAGCCCGTTGACGACGCGAATCTTAGGTATTGAAGGCGCAATTAATGTGCCAATTAGTATAGATGGCGTAACGATTCATCCCGGTAATTTAATCATCGCAGATGGTGATGGCATTTTAGTCGCCGATGAAGTTACTCTGCAAGAATATCGTCAACGAGCCCTTAATGCTCAACATGCTGAAATTGATGTTAAAAAGCGCATTGATGCTGGTGAAACATTAGCGGCGATTTCAGGTGCAGCTAAATTTTTTGAATAAGGAGACTCCATGAAAATTGCAATTGCTCAGCTTGCCAGTAGCCCAGATAAAGCTCTAAATTTAAAAAAAGCCTGTGACACTATACAAAAAGCTGCTCAAGGCGGTGCCGACCTCGTCCTATTGCCGGAAATGTTCATGGCATTTGTTCCTGCAGATAGCGGTATTAGCTATGCCGATGTCGCAGAGCCTGTTGATGGCCCTTTTGTCTCCGAGTTGGCAAAAACCGCTAAACAATGCGGTATTTATGTGACTTGTGGAATTTATGAAAGTGCCCCGAATGAGCCGAAAAGAGCATTCAACACGACAGTTATGTTGAACCGCCAAGGTGAGCTTATCTATCATTACCAAAAAACCCACCTGTACGATGCCTTTTCATATCAGGAATCCCTCAACATTATTCAAAGTAATAATGCGTTAAAACCTGTGGAAACTGAATTTGGCAAAATTGGCGTTTTAGTCTGTTATGAGTTGCGTTTCCCAGAAGTTGCTCGAAAACTAACCTTAGCTGGCGCAGACCTTATACTCGTTCCCACAGCATGGGTAAGTGGGCCACTTAAAGAGGAGCATTACCAAACATTAGTTAAAGCACGCGCTTTGGAGAACACAATTCCTGTCTGCGCATGTGACCAAACTGGTAATATTTTTATTGGCCGCAGCCTTGTTTGTGATGCGCTTGGCGTAACCATTGCCTCTGCTGGCTACGATGAAACACTATTTTTTGCTGAAATATCAACGCAGCATACCGCAGAAACACGAGAAAAATTACCTTGCATGCAAAACCGGCGCCCTGAGCTGTATTAGTCTAAAAAACTGGCAAGGATGCTGGTTTATTCAACAAGTTAAGTTCAATTACCCACCAAAATTTAACAGCGCCCTAAATAATATAAAACTAGTGCATTACTTGTATACCAGCCTATTCCTTTCTATACTCACTAAAATTTCTATTATTAACACAAGATCCTGATGAAAGATAAACCACTAAGCCAACAAGCCTATACCGCAATTAAGCATAAAATTCTCAGTAAGCAATTTGGAGAGGAAAGTTATACCTCTGAAAATAGCTTAGTTGAGGAACTCGGTATGAGTCGCACCCCAATTCGCGAAGCCTTATATCAATTGCAAAATGAAGGCTTAGTCAAAATTATCCCTCGAAAAGGTGTTTTTATTCAGAAACTATCGTTAAAAGAGACTCGAGATAATTATGATTTACGCTTAGCAATTGAGTCACATGCAATTAAATTAGTGCGTGAATATTTAACTAATGAGCATTTTTCTATTTTAGAGACCATTATTGAGCGGCAAAATGAATTATTGAAGGAAAATGACTATCAAGGTTGGATAAAAGAAGATGAACGATTCCACCGTTTCTTCTTAGAATTACTGGATAACTCAGTTTTCTTAGATTTAGCGGACAATATTCGCCAGCGAGTATATTTTCAGCCCGACCCTATTTATCGCAATGAATATTATTATGAATCTACACGCCAACATCAGCAATTGGTTGAGCAACTCAAAGCAAAAGAATTTACCCTTGCGGAAGAAACGCTGACTGAGCATATTTTACGCGGTAAACGTAATTATGTTTAATGTTAAAACTAACAAAAAAGAGAAAACCAAATTTATGGTTTTCTCTTAAATTGAATGTTATTTATAACGATTTATCTTAGCTAGATTTGGCTTCTTTCAGTGCTGCGTCTTTATCATGGTGATAATGGAACGTAAATTGGAATATTATTGCCAATACAACAGTATAAGAAGCAAAAACTAACCAAATCATTTGCCAATCTTTAATACCATCCACGGTGTAATAGTCGACAACCAATCCACTTAGTATCGCACCAAAATAGGCCCCAACACCGTTAACCATTGTCATAAATAAGCCTTGGGCACTCGCACGCATACGCGTATCTACTTCTCTTTCAATAAATATAGAGCCTGAAATATTAAAGAAATCAAATGCGCAGCCATAAACAATCATCGACATGATCAAGAACATCAAACCAATGGCTGATGGGTCGCCAAACGCAAAGAAACCAAAGCGTAGTGTCCAAGCGAACATACTTAATAACATGACTGTTTTAATGCCATAGCGTTTCAAGAAAAATGGAATTGCTAAGATAAAACACACTTCAGCCATCTGAGAGATCGATAATAATATCGATGGATACTGTACCACCAAACTATCTTGGTATAACGGGTTCAGCCCGAAGTCGTGCAAGAATGGGTTACCAAATGTATTCGTGATTTGTAAAACAGCGCCAAGTAACATAGCGAATAAGAAAAATACCGCCATAATAGGCTTTTTAAATAACACCAAAGCATCTAAACCTAGCTTACTGATCCAACTACTTGAAATCGCTTTTTTATTGACTTCAATTTTTGGCAAAGTTAGTGAATAAAGCGCTAAAAGCAATGAACAACCACCTGCAATATAAAGCTGCATACTACTTAGCTCAAATTTCAATAAGCTAATGCTCCACATTGCAACAATAAAGCCTACCGTACCAAACACACGAATAGGTGGAAAGTTACTCACTGAATCGAGCTGATATTGGCTTAATGATGAATAACTGATGCTATTTGAGAGTGCAATTGTTGGCATAAAGGCCATTGCATTAATTAACATCACCCAGAACATGATAGTTGAACTTGTGACTGTTGCGGCATAAAACAATGCAGCAGCCCCAATCAAATGGCAAATCATATATAAACGATTTGCTGGAATGTATTTATCTGCAATGATTCCGATAAGCCCGGGCATTAAAATAGCAGCAATACCCTTTGAGCTATACACCATACCGACTTCTGCACCTGAAAAACTCAATGTTTTCATCATGTACGAGCCGAGTGTAACTAACCAACTTCCCCAAACAAAATATTGCAGGAAAAGCATGATTTTCAAGCGGGATTTAATATTCATACAAGGCTCCGTTTGGAGTTATATTTATTTGTTTTTATTTTCAACTCAGCAATGGTAACACCCATAAGGATGACAGCAACACCAACAAACTGAATGAATTCAAGAGGTAAATGCAATACCGTTACGGATAATAAAATCGTGACAGGTAACTGCATTGAGCTAACAATGGTCGCTAAACTGGTACCGATCAGTGGAGTACCTTTGGCAAACATCCACATACCGAAGAAAGAACCAAAGAAAGCCAGAGGTAATCCGTATGAGAAAAATAGAGATTGAAACGTTGAAGCGCTCAATAAGAATGTTGGCGGAACAACAATTGATGTCAAAATTGCGCCCCCTGTTACCATAATTGCAGAACGCATCATAGGATCTGTTTTAACCGCTAATGCTCCACTGACGTAAACACGAATAGCGTTCGATAATGCTGCACATAATCCTAATAGCACACCAAGCCAGTGAAACACGATCCCTGAACTGTTTAACAAACCTGTCGCTAATACTGTTCCAATTAATATCACCACAACTGACACCATGGTCATTACGGGAGGAATTTTGCGGTCAATAAATGCGTTAATTGCAACCCCCATCCATGTAAATTGCAAAAAGAGTACGACACCAAGTGCAGGGGATAAATATTGCAATGATGCATAATACAAAAGCCCGGTTAACCCGGTTGTCGTCCCAGTGAATAACATTAATAGGCCTTGCCGACGTGTTGGCCATACTAGACGTGCTTTTTTAACTAATACGCCTGCGACAACAAAAAACCACAGTAAAATCGCACCTAATACCGTTTGGCTACCGATGACATCATTCAAGGAATACCCTGCGCGGTAGGCCAACACGACGAGTGTTGAAAGGATGCCATAACTACAAGCGCCTAAAGAAACTAAAATTAGACCTTTAAATTTCATTTCAATATTCACCTTATTTAGTGTCATGGACATCTTTATATTAGTTTGAGAAAAAGAACCTAAAAAATTAGAAGCGTTCGATCACGCCTGTCACTAATTTCAAGAAGGTCGCTTTAACTTTTTCAGCTGTTTCAATAACTTCGTCATGACTAAGTGGCTGTTCTAAAATACCGCAAGCCATATTGGTTAAGCAGGAAATGCCCACTGTTTTAATTTGTGAATGATGAGCGACCAGAGCTTCTGGTACGGTAGACATACCAACAGCATCTGCGCCTAAGGTTCTGATCATACGAATTTCGGCAGGTGTTTCATAAGTTGGGCCTGTCCACCATGCATAAACACCTTCACGGACAGAAACACCTTGTTCAGCCGCTACATTCTTGATTGTTTGGCGTAATTCTTTGTTATACACCTCACTGACATCCAAGAAACGCACCCCTAATTCAGGGTTATTTGGCCCCATCAGTGGGTTATTTGCAGTTAAATTAATATGATCGGTAATAATCATCAGATCACCTGGGTTGAAGTCGGTATTTACCGCACCGCAGGCATTGGTGATAATCAATTTTTCAACACCCAACGCTTTCATCAAACGCACAGGGAAAGTGACTTGGTCAAGGGTAAAGCCTTCGTAATAGTGGAAACGGCCTTTCATGGCAACCACATTTTTACCTGCGATGGTGCCGATCACCAATTCATTGGCATGCCCTACCGCTTCAGATTTAGCAAAGTGTGGAATTTCGCTATAAGGAATATGCACTGCATTTTCTAATGTATCCGCGAACGGACCGAGTCCTGAACCCAGAATAATGCCCACTGTTGGTTTAATATCTGTGCGAGACTGAATAAAGCTTAAGCTTTCTAGAATATCTTTTGTATGATGCATGGTTGTTGTCTCCAAATTGACATCGACTAAAAATTGTTAAAATTGATCATAAAGCAATTTAGAAACAGAACAGCGATCTTAATCTCATTTTAATAAAAAGTATTTCGATATGATGTGTCACAGGAAGCAGAATCTTATGCGTATATTTGCTAATCTTTATCGATAGAGTCGGAATGAAAAGGAGTGAGGCGCTTGTTACATACACTATTAAATGAATTTCGCACCTCAAAAAATTCAAAAACACAAAAACTCAAAACGCTTTACCGATTAATTTTAAACCATGGTCCCATTAGGGCAGAGACGTTGACATCACTGGCTAGCATGAAACCAGCAACTTGTGCTCGGTTACTCGACGAACTGGGGAGAAATCACTTAATTTCGACTTCTGAGCTCGGAGAGTCGACCGGTGGCCGTAAACCAATCCTCTATAACATTAATGCTGCAGATGGTTATCTTGTTGGCATTGAAATGAGTGATATATATTCAACGATTGTTTTACAAAACCTAAAATTGGATATTTTAGGTATGGTAAAAGTGAAATATGAGCACCTAGAAACCGCAGAAAATATGGTGGATCATCTGCTCAACAGATTAGATATTTTATTAGCTGAACATGGACTTAGCGTAGAAAGCTTGTTGGGTATCGGCATCGCCATCGACCATATTTTAGAACGTGATAAACTGCCATATCATCAATACCACGCAAGAATAAAAGAACTTCACGACTACATTTCCAGTAAAGTTCCTTGTTTTGTGTTACTCGGAAGTGGGATTAGTTTTGCGGCTTTTGCTGAGTATCGCTTGCGCTATACCTCTGATAGCCAAAGATTTTTATTCACAACCTGTGATACTGATATTCGCAGTTGCACCATCATCAATAACCAATACGCTCCGGCCCCCATTAGTACAGCTCAAGCTTTTGGCCATACAACGATTGATATTAATGGCCAGCGCTGTGAATGTGGGTCATTTGGCTGTTTAAAGCAATATAGTTCACTGTCTGCGATTAAGGCACGAGTAATCCAGCAACTCAGGTTGGGTAAAAGTTCAATAATCAATGAATTAGTTAATAATGAGTCTGAAATTAGCTACCATACTATTTTCCAAGCTCTCACATTGGACGATGCCCTGTGCCTCGAAGCGCTTGGTGAAGCGGCCTATTATTATGGTATCGCCATCGCTAATGCTATTTTAACGACGCAAGCCGATGTGGTGGTGTGCGGCGGTACCCTAACACCTAAAAATCATTTTTTTGAGATGACTAAAAAATCGATTGAAGAAAAACTCGCTATTTTCCCTCATATTAAGACACGTATTTATCCCGCCAATGATTCATATGAAATCGTTGCTCAGGGTGCTGGTGGAATGGTAATGGAGAAGTACCTTGCTGATTAAGCGGTTCTTTCATTAAAACAGATAGAGTGTAGAATAAATCAACAAACCTATACTCTATCACTATTAATGAGGGGATCATGTTAGAATTTGAACACATCAGTAACACGGCGAAATCACTGGTACTACAGCAACTTAATTCTCAATCTCCTCTTGTTCATTGCATGACAAACGATGTTGTTCAGACCTTCACTGCCAATGTCCTATTAGCACTCGGCTGTTCCCCAGCCATGGTGATTGAACCCGAAGAAGCTAAGCAGTTTGCCGCTATCGCACATGGCTTACTAATTAATGTGGGCACATTAACGACAGAGCGTCGATATGCGATGAAATGTGCGGTTAACAGTGCAAATCAAGCACAAAAACCTTGGGTACTTGACCCTGTCGCTGCAGGTGCGCTCAGCTTTCGTACCCATTTTTGCCATGAATTGTTGACACTCAAACCTGCCGCTATTCGCGGTAATGCTTCTGAAATTATGGCGTTAGCAGGAAGCAGTGCAGGTGGCAGAGGCGTTGATTCCCTTAACTCCACTGATGATGCACTCCCCGCGGCACAATTATTAGCGAGACAAGCTAAGACTATTGTTGCGATAAGCGGTGAAGTGGATTACATCACCGATGGAACACGCACCTTTGCGGTGACTGGCGGCCATATTTTAATGACTCGGGTGGTCGGTACGGGATGCGCTCTTTCTGCGGTGGTTGCTGCATGTTGTGCTCTACCTGGTGATAGGCTGCAAAATGTTGCCGCTGCTTGCGCTATCATGAAGCAAGCCGGAGAAACCGCAACCCAGCGCTGCCATGGGACAGGTAGTTTTACCCCTGAATTTTTAGATGCGCTTTATCAATAGTTTTGTTGTGATCGGTAACTTTGTTATTTTCGGTAATTTAGTAGTAATGAAAACTTGGCATAGCACACTAAAGCCGAGTTTTCTTTCCTCTTATTTTTCTTGACCAATGACGAAAGTTATCTCTAAAACGAATAAAGCGATAAACACAATTTTTGCTATCGGGTTCAATATCGTAAAAACGCTGTAATGCAATTAAATCATTCGCTTTGCAAATAGCAAAATTACCATAATCTGATAAATCAATAACCTTTAGCCCCTCATTGGTTACAACAAAGTTTCCTGCATGGATGTCATTAGAAGATAAACCATAGTTATGTAATTGGTTAATGACAGACTTCATTTCTGCATAGTAAGGCGTAATATCATCCAGTTCAGATAAAACCGTTCCTTCCACATATTCCGCAATAATCCATGTTTCTACTGACTCACGACCGACCATTTTTTCAGCAACGAAATAGATGTCATTGGTTACCATACAACCTTTATTTTGAGCAGAGACTAATCGCATTAATAACTGTGAATAAAAAGGTCCTGAAATAATACGCATCAACCGTTTTTCAATACGCTTATCCCGTTCTTTTTCACATTTAATAATATAGTTTTGCCCATCTACATGAATACGAGCAACACTTCTCTCAATATTTCCGCTACCTAAATTCTTACCCGAGATCTTCCCATCAATATAATCATTAACAATTTGCCAAAAATCTATCTCACCTTCTTTTTGATAGGTGATAAAACCGTCTCTTTGTTTTTTTATTATGTTCTGCATAGCAAAATAGCCAATTTTTAATCAATTGACGGATGCTAGCAAATGGCAAACGACATTTCTTAGCGATTGTTGCAAAATGGCGTCTAAAAATAGGTAAGTTGTGCGATATACCTCAAAATTGGTAAGGTTTTAGAAAAGCTGTACGGCTCTATCTATGAGAGCAGGTCACCATAGTGCCAACCTACTCTCATAAAAACCGCTTAGTCGTTACCAAATAAATCGCGGGTATAGACTTTCTCTGCCACATCTTCCAGCTCAGGCACCATCCGGTTGGCTAAAATAATGTCGCTTTCTGCTTTGAAAGTCTCTAAGTCACGAATAACTTTAGAGCGGAAAAATTCATTTTCTTTTAAAACAGGCTCATACACCACCACTTCGATACCCTTGGCTTTGATGCGTTTCATCACACCCTGTACCGCAGAGGCGCGGAAATTATCAGAGCCAGCCTTCATCACTAAGCGATAAACACCGACTTTACGTGGTGCTTTAGCAATAATCGCATCGGAAATAAAGTCTTTGCGGGTGCGGTTCGATTCCACAATGGCGTTAATCAAGTTATTTGGCACGTCATCGTAGTTAGCTAACAGTTGCTTGGTATCTTTTGGTAAACAATAACCACCGTAACCGAATGATGGGTTGTTATAATGGCTGCCAATACGTGGGTCTAAAGAG